>CALANQ010000144.1 GCA_937926025.1 uncultured Acidimicrobiales bacterium | reverse complement strand
CCTGCCGCTCTCGGACAACGGGACGGCCCTCTCCGACGAGGACCAGGCCACCACCACGACCACCGCGGCCGACACCACCGAGCCCGACTGCTGCACGTCGCAGCCGCCCGACGGCGAGGAGCCCACCGCCATCACCGCCCTGCGCGACCGCGGCTACCTCAAGGTGGAACCGGGACCGGACTACGCCGACGACGACCCGATCCTGGAGACCACCGGCTACCGCTACGTCTACCTCGGCGGGCCGGACCTCTCCGAGGAGCAGAACCAGGTGCTGCTCAGCGTCCTCCCCAGCGTCGGCCCGGCCATGCCGGCCACCGTGATCACCGCGTCGCAGGCCGCACCGGCGGCGGACGAGGAGCTCATCCCCACCGTGGTCGCCCGGGTCCGTGACGACGACGACCTGCTCGCCCGCTACAACACCGTCGACGACGCGCAGACCTTCGCCGGCCTGGTGTCCACGGTCTTCACCCTGCGGGACATGGGCGTCGCCGATCCGGGCCAGTACGGGCAGGCCGACGGGGCCAGCTCGGTGCTCCCGCCGGGGTCATGAGCGAGGCACCCCGCACCGTCCGGGCGGCGGTCGGGATCGCGGTCGTCACCGCGCTGTCGCGCCTGGTCGGCTTCGCCCGGGTCCTGGTGGTGGCGGCGGTGCTCGGCACCACGTACCTCGGCAACGCCTTCCAGTCCGCCAACTCCATCTCCAACGTCGTGTTCGAACTGGTCGCGGCGGGCGCGCTGTCCGCCGTCCTGGTCCCGGCGTTCGTCGACCTGCTCGAGGGCGGGCACCAGCGCGACGCCGAAGAGGTTGCGGGCGGGGTCCTGGGCGTGGCGGTGGTGGTCCTCGGGTCGCTGGCGCTGGTCGGCGTGCTGGCCGCCCCGCTGCTCGCCCGCCTGCTGACCCTGGGCGTGCCGGAGTCGGTGGCGTCGGACCAGCGGGCGCTGGTGGCGTTCCTCCTGGTGTTCTTCCTGCCCCAGGTCGTGCTCTACGCCGGCGGCACCGTGGCCACCGGCGTGCTGCACGCCAAGCGCCGGTTCCTGGCCGTGGCCGCGGCGCCCATGGCCAACACCCTGGTGATGGTGGGGTGCCTGCTGGCCTTCCGCGCCGCCACCGGAGGGTCCTCGTCGCTGGCGCTCACCACGGGGGAGCGCCTGCTGCTCGCGGCGGCGGGCACGGGCGGCGTGGTGGCGTTCACCGGCGTGCTGATGGGCGCGTGCCGGGCCAGCGGGTTCCGCCTCCGACCTCGGCTCAACGGGCGCGACCCCCGGGTGGTCCGGGTGCTGCGCCAGGCGGGGTGGGGCGTGGTCCTGCACAGCTCGGCGGGCGTGCTGCTCGGCGGGGCCATCCTCGCCGGGGCGGCGGTGGAGGGCGGGGTGGTGGCGTACCAGGTGGCGTGGGTGTTCTTCCTCGCCCCGTACGCGGTCTTCGCCCAGCCGATCCAGACGGCGATCCTGCCCGAGTGGGTGGTGGAGGCCCGCGACCCCACGCTCGACCGCTACGGGTCGTCGGTCCGCTGGGCCGTGGAGCGCGTCGCGGTCCCGGTGCTGCCGCTCACCGCCGTGATGGTGGCCCTGGCGGCCCCGGCGATGCGCCTGGTGTCGTTCGGCGCCGCCACCGACGGCGACGGCCCCGTCCTGCTGGCGGTGGCGGTGGCCACCCTGGCCGTCGGCCTGCTGCCGTACGCGGCGTTCCTGCTGCTGGCCCGGGCGTTCTACGCCCTCAACGACTCCAAGACACCCGGGAAGGTGGCGCTGCTCGTGGCAGGCGCCGGCGCGGTGGTCATGGCGGTGGGTGCGCTGTTCACGCACGGCAGCGCACGCATCGCCGTGATCGGGTCGGCGCACACCGTGGCGCAGGTCCTCGGCTCCATCGTCCTCGTGATCCTCCTCACCCGCCGCACCGGCCAGCGGGTGGTCACGCCCGTGGTGGGGCTGATCGCGGCCATCAGCGCCGCTGCCGGCGTGGTGATGTGGGTCGGGGCCCGGGTCGTGCTCGACGGGGTCGACGGACGGGTCGGCGACCTGGCCGCCACCGCCTCGATGGCCGTCGTCGGCGGCGTGATCATGGTCGGCCTCTCCGCCGCCACCGGGGTGCGCCGTCGCCTCACCGAGCGGTTGGTGGTGGACGCCGAGCCGATCGACGAGGACGCCGTCCCCGCGGGCGGGTTCGCGTGAGGCGGGCGGCGCTGCTGGCGCTGGTGCTCGTTGCCCTGGTCGGGGTCGTCACCGGCTGCTCCGAGGATCGGGTCACCGAGCCCGGGCCGGCCGACCGGGTCCTGATCGTGACCGTTCCTGGCCTCACCTGGGGCGACGTCTCCGCCGAGCGCACGCCCAACCTCCAGTCGCTGGTGGACCGCTCCGCCATCGGCGACGTCTCCACCCGGATCGGCACGTTCCGCCAGTCCACCACCGCCGCCTACCTCACCATCGGCGCCGGCACCCGCTCGGTGGTGCCCGACGTCGACAAGGGGGTGGCCCTCAACCCCGACGAGGTCCACGGCGGGGTTCCCGCTGCGGAGCTGGTCCGGCGGCGCACCGGGGGAGCGGTCGACGGCATCGCCTACATCCCGGTCGGGGCCACCATGGACGCCAACGCCGAGTCGCCGTTCGGCTCCACACCCGGCACGCTCGGCCAGGCGCTCGCCGACGCCGGGGTGCGCCGGGCGGTCATCGCCAACGCCGACGCGGCCGAGGGCTTCCCCACCGACGCCCCGCCGCCCGACGGGGCGTACAAGCGCAGCGCCGCCACCGCCCTGATGGATCAGGACGGCGTGGTGCCCGAGGGCGACGTCGGCCGCGACCTGCTGGTGGACGACCCGGCGGCGCCGTTCGGCCGGCGGCTCTCGGAGGACGCGGTGGTTCGGGCCTTCCAGCGGTCCTGGACCGAGCCGGGCCGGTCGGTGGTGCTGGTGGAGGCCTCGGACCTGTCGCGGGCGGCGGCCTACGAGTCCCGGGCGTCGGCGGACCAGCAGGCGGCGCTGACCGATGCGGCGATCGCCGACACCGATGCGCTGATCGGCCGGCTGCTCGACGACGTCGACCCGGCTCACGACGCCGTCCTGGTGGTGGCCACCACCGCACCCGGCGGCCTGGGTGTGGCCACGATGCAGGCACCCGACGTCGACGGCGGGCTCCTGCGCTCCGCCAGCACGCGCCGGAGCGGCTACGTGTACCTGGCCGATGTCGCGCCCACGGTCCTGCAGCTGCTGGGCGAGCCGGTGCCGGACGGGATCGAGGGCACGGCGATCGATGCCGTCCCGGCGCGCGGGGACCGGGTCGCCCGGCTGGAGCGCCAGGCCGATGCCGCCCAGGTCCGCGCCGCGCGCCTGCCCCTGGTGGTGACCCTCGTGATCCTCGCGCTGCTGATCCTGGTGATCGTGGTGGTGGCGGGGGAGCGGGTCGGTCCCCGGGTCCGGGCCACCATCCGTCCGCTCTCGTTCGCCGCGCTGGGGCTGGTGCCCGGGACCTTCCTCGCCGCCCTCGTGCCCGCCACGCAGTCCCGCGCGCTGGCGTACGCCGCCCTGGTCGTCGGGGTCGCAGCGGTCGTCGGCGCGGTCAGCACCCTGGTGGACCGGCGCTGGCCCGGCATCGGCGCCCTGGTCGCGGTCGGCTCAGTGCTGGTGCTCGTCGCGGCGGACCTCCTGGTGGGCGCGCCGCTGCAGGTGAACACCATCTTCGGCTACTCGATGGCGGTGGCCGGCCGGTTCACGGGCCTCGGGAACCTGGCCTTCGCCCTGTTCGCCTCGGCCGGGGTGTGCTTCGCGGTGCTGGTGCACGACCGCTTCGGACCCCGGGCGATGCCGTGGATCGGCGCGTCCCTGGTGGCCGTGATCCTGTTCGAGGGCCTGCCGATGCTCGGCGCCGACGTCGGTGGCGTGCTGTCGGTGGTCCCGGCCTTCGCCCTGACGTTCCTGGTGCTGCGGGGCCGGACCATCGGGTGGCGCGAGGTGGTCGCCTGCGGGCTGCTCGGCGTGGCCGTGGTGGCGCTGCTCGGGCTGCTGGACTCCTCGCAGGCGGCGTCGTCGCAGACCCACCTGGCCCGCATCGGCCAGCACCTTGCGCACGGCCGCCTGGACGAGGTGGGCACCATCCTGTGGCGCCGGGTCCACGCCAGCTTCGGCACCAGCGCGCTGCTGGTGTGGCTGCTCTGCCTGTCGCTGCTCGGCGCCGCGCTGCTGCAGGCCGGCGCGGTGGCTCGGAACCTGATCGGCCCCGACGCCCCGGTCCACGACCGCCCTCGGGAGGTGGTGGCCCTCGCGGTCGGCCTCGGGGCGCTCGCCGGCATCGGACTCGTGGTCAACGATTCCTCCATCGCCGTACCGGCGACCATGCTGATCGTCATCGTGCCCGTGCTGATCCTCCGGCGCACCGCTCCGGAGGCGGTGTCGTGACCGTCGTCCTCGCCCTGCTCGCCGGTCTGGCGGCGTCGATCGTGCTGGAGCGGACCACCCGGGCGGTGTTCGCCCAGCCGGTGCTGGCCCGGCAGAACTACCGGGGGGCCACGCTGGCCACCGCGTCGGGCCTGCTCGTGGTGGTGTCGGTCATCGCGGTCGAGGGCGCCCGCACCATCATCGAGCTGCTCGGCGCGTCCGATGGGGCGACGGCCCGCGACCGCCTCGCCATCGTCGCCACCGTGGTGGCGTTCGGCGCCCTCGGGTTCATCGACGACGTCCTCGGCGACAACGCGGAGAAGGGCCTGAAGGGCCACGTCGCCGCCGCCCTGCACGGCCGGGTCACCACCGGGTTCATCAAGCTCGGCGGCGGCGCCGCGTTCGCGCTGGTGGTCGCCGGGGCGGCCCTCGGCGGGTCGGCCGGGCGGATCCTCGTCGACGCCGCGCTCATCGCCCTGGCGGCCAACATGGGCAACCTGTTCGACCGGGCGCCGGGCCGCACCATCAAGGTGGCCCTGGTGGCCTGGGTCCCCATCGCCGTCGTGGCCGGGACGGGGGCCACCGGTCTGGCGCTGGCGGTGGTCATCGGCGCCGCCATCGGGCTGCTGCCGTCGGACCTCGCCGAGCGGTCGATGCTGGGCGACACCGGGGCCAACGCCCTGGGTGCGGCCCTGGGCCTGGCGGTGGTGCTCACGGTCAGCCCCACCGCACGGACCATCATCGCCATCGTGCTCCTCGCCCTCACCCTCGTCTCCGAGGTGGTCTCGTTCACCGCTGTGATCGACCGGGTGCCGCCGCTGCGGGCGCTCGACCGTCTGGGCCGCCGACCGCCGGAGGCCGCAGGATGACCCGCACCCGCCGGATCTTGCCGCTGCTCCTGGTGCTCGTGGCGCTGGGCTCGCTGCTCCCGACGCGTCCGGCCGCCGCCCAGGACGCCGACCGTCCTGGCCGCCTCCTGGTCTTCTCGATGCCCGGCGTCACGTGGCAGGACGTGCAGCGGGCCGACCTGCCCCACCTCCGCTCGGTCCTCGAGGACTCGGCCATGGCCGACCTGGCGCCGCGCAGCGTGCGCGCCCGGTCTGGTCCGGGCGACGCGTACCTGACGATCTCCGGCGGGAGCCGGGCCACCACCGTCCCGGAGATCGACGGCCAGGTGCTGGCCGTCGACGAGGAGAGCATCGGGACCGCAGCTGGCGACATCTACCAGCGCCGCACCGGCCACGACCCCGACGGCCCCTACGTGTCCCTCGCGTGGCCGAGCCTGGAGCGGGTCAACGACGCCGAGCCCTACGAGACCGAGCTCGGGTCGCTCACCCGGGCGCTGGAGCGGGGCGGGGTGACCACGGCGGCCATCGCCAACGCCGACGGCACGGACTCCATCGGCCCGTCCTACGAGCGGCAGGCCGCCCTGGCCGCCGCCGCCCCCCCCGGGGTGATCCCCGACGGCTCGCTCGGCAAGGCCCTCCTCGAAGCCGCCCCCGAGCAGCCCTTCGGCGTCCGCCTCGCCCCCGACGTCGTCCAAGCCCGGTTCGAGGCGATCTGGGACGCCGACCGCCCCGCGGGCGGCGACCGCAGCCGCAACACCGGCATGGTGCTGGTGGAGGCATCGGACCTGGCCCGGACCATCCGCTACCGGCCCATCGTCGACGACGAGCGCTGGAACGAGATGTGGGACCAGAGCCTCGAGCAGTCCGACGCCCTGCTCGGCCGGCTGCTCGAGTCCGTCGATCCGGCGAAGGACACGGTCCTGGTGGTGGCCCCCTACAACGGCCACAGCCGCGACCTGACCATCGCCGCCCTCCGGGGCCCGACCGTCGAGGCGGGCTACCTCCGATCCGCGTCCACGCAGCGCGCCGGCTTCCTCACGCTGGTGGACATCGCCCCCACGATCCTCGACGGGTTCGGGGTGCCGCGGCCCACGGCCATGGAGGGCCGGCCGGCGGTCGACGTGCGGTCCGGCGCCTCGCTCGACCAGCGGATCGACCACCTCGTCACCCGCAACCGGGAGTCCCGGTACCGGGAGAAGCTCCTCACGCCCACCACCACGCTGGTGGTGATCCTCATGGCCGTCGTGCTGGCCCTGGCCATCGCCGGGCACGCCAACCGCTGGGGGCGGCGCGGCCGGGCGGTGGTGGCCTTCGCCGGGCTCGTCGACCTCGCGATCCTCCCGGCCTCCTACCTGGCCCGGCTGTTCCCGCTGGAGGACGAGCCGGCGGGGTTCTACTGGCTGTTCCTGCTCGGGGTGGCGGTCCTGGTCCCGGCCATCGCCCTGCTGGCCGCCCGCAAGCGGGGCGCACGGCGAGCGCCCTTGATCGCCGTGCTGTCGCTCATGGGCCTGGTGCTCATCGTCGACGTGGTCTCCGGTTCGCACCTGAGCCTGGGCGCGGCGTTCGGGTACTCGCCCACGGGGAACTCCCGCCTGTACGGCATCAGCAACTACTCGTACGGTCAGCTGGCCGCGGCCGCCTGCCTGGTGGCCGCATGGGTGGCGGCCGTGCTCCCCGGGCGCAACGGCCGGATCGCCGCCGTCGGCGTGATGCTCGCCACCCTGGTGGTCCTGGGCGTGCCCACCTGGGGCTCCGACGTGGGCGGCGTCCTGGCGTTCACCCCGGCCACCGCCGCCTTCGCCGTGCTCATCACCGGTCGGCGCATCCGGTTGCGCACGCTGCTGGCCGGGGCCGCGGCCACCGGGCTGGCGATCCTGGCGTTCGGCCTGCTCGACCTGGCCCGGGCACCGGCGAACCGCGGGCACCTCGGCCGGCTGTTCGAGCGCATCGGCGACGAGGGGCCCAGCCCGGTGCTGGCCCTGGTGGAGCGCAAGCTGGCGGCCAACCTCGAGGTCTCCACGTCGTCGCTGTGGGTCCTGGCCATCCCGCTCGCCATCGGGTTCTGGCTGTACCTGCGGCGGTCCCAGTGCCGGCCGTTCACGGCCATCGTCGCCCGGTTCGACACCCTCCCGTCGGGGCTGTGGGCCGCCCTCGTGGCCGCCGTCCTGGGCAGCGCCCTCAACGACTCGGGCGCCATCATCGGGGGCATCATGGCCATGGTCGTGGCCACGTCGCTCGCGGTGCTGCTGGCCGACATCGACCGCGAGGTCAACAGCGACCTCGGCACGACCGTCGACCCCGAGGCAGCGCCACCGGTGTCGGAGGACCCCGCGACGGTGCGCGTCGCGGCCACCACTTCGGGGTAGGGTGCGATCCCGTGGTGATGACAGCGACGCACACGGAGAACCGCCCATGACGAAGCACATTTTCGTGACGGGCGGCGTGGCCAGCTCGCTCGGCAAGGGCCTCACGGCCTCCTCGCTGGGGCGCCTGCTGAAGGCCCGGGGCCTCCGGGTCACCATGCAGAAGCTGGACCCGTACATCAACGTGGACCCCGGCACGATGAACCCGTTCGAGCACGGCGAGGTGTTCGTCACCGACGACGGCGGCGAGACCGACCTGGACCTCGGCCACTACGAGCGCTTCATCGACGAGCCGCTCTCGCGGGACTCCAACGCCACCACCGGCTCGACCTACTCGGCCGTGCTGGCCGCCGAGCGCAAGGGCGCCTACCTCGGCAAGACCGTGCAGGTCATCCCGCACATCACCGACGAGATCAAGCGCCGCATCACCCGCCTGGCCCGCCCCGACGTCGACGTGGTCATCACCGAGGTCGGCGGCACGGTGGGCGACATCGAGATCCTCCCGTTCCTCGAGGCCATCCGCCAGTTCCGCCTCGACGTCGGCCGCGACAACGTCTGCTACCTGCACGTCACCCTGGTGCCGTTCATCGGGCCCAGCGGCGAGCAGAAGACCAAGCCCACCCAGCACTCCGTCACCGAGCTGCGCAGCCGGGGCATCCAGCCCGACATCATCGTGTGCCGCAGCGAGGCCGCCATCTCGTCGGACCTCAAGCGCAAGATCTCCAGCCTGTGCGACGTGCCGCCCACCGCCGTGGTCAACGCGGCCGACGCCGGCAACATCTACGAGATCCCGCTCGTGCTCCACGAGGAGGGCCTCGACACCGAGGTGTGCAGCATCCTGCGCATCGACGAAGGCGAGCCCGACCTCACCGAGTGGGAGGCGCTGGTCGACCGGGTCGAGAAGGCCACCAAGCCGGTGCGCATCGGCATCATCGGCAAGTACGTCACCCTCATCGACGCCTACCTGTCGGTGGTCGAAGCCACCAAGCACGGCGGCTTCTTCCACGGCGCCAAGGTCGAGATCGTCTGGATCCAGGCCGAGGACGTCGAGGGGCTGCTCGCGGCGGACAAGCTGCGGGACCTCGACGGCCTGGTGATCCCCGGCGGCTTCGGCGAGCGGGGCACCGAGGGCAAGATCGCAGCGGCCAGCTACGCCCGGGAGAACCAGATCCCGTGCCTGGGCCTGTGCCTCGGACTCCAGATGATGGTCATCGAGTACGGCCGCAACGTGCTGGGCCTCACCGGCGCCAACTCGTCGGAGCTGGACCCGCAGACGCCGCACCCGGTCATCGACCTCATGGACTCCCAGCGCGAGGTCACCGACCTCGGCGGCACCATGCGCCTCGGCGCCTACGTGGCCGAGCTGGAGCCCGGGTCCAAGGTGGCCGCCGCCTACGGCAAGAGCGTCGTCTCGGAGCGGCACCGCCACCGCTACGAGTTCAACCCCCGCTACCGCAGCCAGTACGAGGCGTCGGACCTGTGGCTGTCCGGGTCGTCGCCCGACCACCGCCTGGTCGAGTTCATCGAGCTGCGGAACCACCCGTTCTGGGTCGGCACCCAGGCCCACCCGGAGTTCAAGAGCCGGCCCACCAACCCGGCCCCGCTCTTCCGCGACTTCGTGGGGGCGGCGCTCGAGCGGGCTCAGGGCCGGGCCCCGCACCTGTTCGACGTGGACCAGCCGGCGTCGATCCAGGTCGACGCCTGAGGTGACCGGCTTCCGCCACCTCGGCGACCGCGAGGTGGTCACGCTCGACCGCCTCCGCGTCGTCCGAGGGTCGTTCGAGGCTCCCGACGGGTCCACCTTCGAGCGCGACGTCATCCGCAACCAGGAGGTCGTCGCCATCGTCCCGGTGCTCCCCGGGGGCACCAGCGTGCTGCTCGT
The DNA here is from genome assembly GCA_937926025.1 of uncultured Acidimicrobiales bacterium. Classification (GTDB taxonomy): domain Bacteria; phylum Actinomycetota; class Acidimicrobiia; order Acidimicrobiales; family Iamiaceae; genus Aquihabitans. Next base: position 6,223 of record CALANQ010000144.1, on the reverse strand, counting down.
GCGCCAGTACCGGGGCCCCATCGACCGGTACCTGCTGGAGATCCCGGCGGGGCTCTGCGACGTCGACGGCGAGGCGCCCGAGGCCACGGCCCGCCGGGAGCTCGTCGAGGAGGTCGGCCGTGAGGCCGGCGTGCTCGAGCAGATCGCTGCCTACTACCCGTCGGCCGGCTTCAGCGACCAGTTCGTGCGCCTCTTCGTGGCCGACGAGCTCACGGAGGTCCCCGCCGACCGGCAGGGGCCCGAGGAGCTGGACATGACCGTCGAGGAGTTCCCGCTGGCCGACCTCGACCACGCCATCGCCCACGGCACCCTCGCCGACAGCAAGACCCTCATCGGGCTGCTCCTGGTCCGCGACGCCCTGGCGAGGACCCGCGGCCGGTGACCGGTGACGACCTCCCCGTCGAGGTCGAGGACTTCCTGCTCTCGCTGCGGGTGGAGCGAGGACGGTCCGCCAACACGCTGAAGGCGTACGCCAACGACCTGCGGGCCTACGTGGCCTGGCTCGACGCCCGCGGCCTCACCATCGGCGAGGTCGACGAGGAGATCCTCACCGCCTACGTCAACGAGCTGAAGGCGGGGGAGCGGGCGCCCAGCAGCGTCAAGCGGATGCTGGTGTCGGTCCGCGGCCTGCACCGCTTCCTGGCCGAGGAGACCGAGGGCGTCGCCGATCCGACCGTCAACGTCGAGGTCCCCAAGTCCCCCAAGGGCCTTCCGAAGGCGCTGAGCGAGGCCGAGGTCGGCGCCCTGCTGGCCTCCATCACCGGGACCGATCCCATCGCCCGCCGCGACCGCGCCATCCTCGAGGTGCTCTACGGCACCGGGGCGCGCATCGGCGAGCTGAGCGGGATGTCGCTCAGCGACCTGGACCTCGATGCCGGGTTGGTGCGGCTCTTCGGCAAGGGTGCCAAGGAGCGCATCGTCCCGCTGGGCCGCTACGCCCTGGTGGCGCTGGTGGAGTGGCTCGGGCCCCAGGGGCGGCCCCTCCTCGAACCGGAGCAGTGGGCACGGCGCGACGACGCCGACGCCGTGTTCCTCAACCGGCGCGGGGGGCGGCTGCAGCGGCAGGGGGCGTGGCTGGTGGTGCGCAAGGCCGGCGACGAGGTCGGCCTCGGCAGCCGGCTCACGCCCCACGTGCTGCGCCACTCCTGCGCCACCCACATGCTGGACCACGGTGCCGACATCCGCACCGTGCAGGAGCTGCTCGGCCACGCCTCCATCAGCACCACGCAGGTGTACACGCTGGTCTCGGGCGAGCGCCTGCGCTCGGTGTACGACGCCGCACACCCCCGCGCCGCCGCTGGGTAGCCTGACGCCATGTCCCAGCCCGACCTGACCGCCGCCCGCGACCAGCTCACCGCCGAACAGGCGGACCTCGAGCGCCAGATCACCGAGCTCACCGGTGACGGGGCGGCCCTCGAGGCCGACGAGAACTTCGCCGATTCCGCCCAGGTCGCCGCCGAGACGGTGGAGAACCGCACCCTCGCGGCCCAGCTGCAGGATCAGCTCGATGACGTGGAGGCGGCGATCGCCCGCATCGACGCCGGCACCTACGGCACGTGCGAGGTGTGCAAGCAGCCGGTCACGGCCGCGCGGCTGGAGGCCATGCCCAGCACGCGCTTCTGCATCGACCACGCCTGATGAGCGGCGCCGGCCACCTGGTCAAGCGCTTCTTCGGTTCCCTCGTCCCCTTCGGCGAGCCCAAGGCCGACCGCGCCTGGATCCAGGAATCGCTCCTCCCCGAGGAGCAGGAGATCTGGCGGCGGATGTCCCGGGCCGACCGCCGCCACGCCGCCGGCGTGGCTCGGCGGGTGGAGCGGGCGCTGGGCCACGAGGCCACCCGGCCGGTCATCGCGGCCGCCCTGCTGCACGACTGCGGCAAGAGCGTGGCCCACCTGTCCACCGTCGGGCGGGTCATCGCCACCCTCTCCGCCAAGATCGCCGGCCACGACATGGCCCCGGCGTGGAGCGAGACCCGCGGCTTCACCCGCCGGGTCGGGCTGTACCTGGAGCACCCCCGCCTCGGCGCCGACCTGCTGGGCATGGCCGGCTCCGCGCCCCTGACGGTGGCCTGGGCCGCGGAGCACCACCTGCCGCCCGAGGACTGGACGGTCCCGGCCACCATCGGCCGGGCCCTCAAGGACGCCGACGACGACTGACGGCGCCTCGCTGGTTCAGGCCCGCGGGAGCAGGCCGAGGTGGTCCTTGGCCCGGGCCAGCGTGGCCGACGCCAGCTCGGTGGCCTTGGCGGCACCGACGCCGAGCAGCCGCTGGGTCTCGCCCGGGTCGGCAGCGAGCTCGGCGTAGCGAGCCTGGATGGGGGCGAGCCGCTCGACGACCGCGGCGGCCGTGTCCGCCTTCAGCGGGCCGTACTGCGTGTAGCCCACGGCCGCCTCCTCGGGGGTGCGGCCCGTGACCGCGCCGAGGATGGACAGCAGGTTGGACACGCCGGGCTTGGCGGCCACGTCGTAGCGGACCTCGGCGTCCATGTCCGTGACGGCCCGCTTGATCTTCTTCTCGATGACCTTCGGCTCGTCGAGCAGCAGGATGGTGCCGGCCGCCGAGTCCGCCGACTTCGACATCTTCGAGGTCGGGTCCTGCAGGTCCATCACGCGTGCGCCGGCGGTGGGGAAGGTGGCCTTCGGGACGACGAACGTGTCGCCGTAGCGGGAGTTGAAGCGCTCCGCCACGTCCCGGGCCAGCTCCACGTGCTGGCGCTGGTCGTCGCCCACGGGGACCAGGTCCGTGTCGTACAGCAGGATGTCGGCCGCCATCAGCGCCGGGTAGGTGAATAGACCGCCGGACACGAACCCGGCCTTGTCGGACTTGTCCTTGAACTGGGTCATGCGGCTGAGCTCGCCGTAGGAGGCCGTGCACTGCATGATCCAGGCCAGCTCGGCGTGCTCGTGCACCTGGCTCTGCACGAACAGCGTGCAGACCTCGGGGTCGAGCCCCACCGCCAGCAGGGTCTGGGCCAGGCGGAGCGTGGACTCCCGCAGCTCCACCGGATCCTGCGGGATGGTGAGGGCGTGGAGGTCCACCACGCAGTAGAGGCTGTCGGCGGTGTGCTGGTCGTCGACCCAACGCAGCAGCGCCCCCAGCACGTTTCCGAGGTGGACGTTGCCGGTCGGCTGGATGCCGGAGAACACGCGGGTCATGGCGGGCGAGCCTACGAGCCGACGACCTCCACGAGCACCACCGGTTCCGCGTCGTGGAGCGCCGCCACCAGGCCGATGGCGGGGGCGGGGCCGGGCACCGGGCGCCGGGCCAGGTGCAGCTCCAGCACGTCGCTGCGCAGCACGGCGCCGTCGGCCGCGTCGGACACGAGGACCAGCCCGTCGACGGCCACCGGGCCGCCGGTCCAGCCGCCACCGCCCAGCCGGACGGCGCTGGGCACCAGCAGGCGGCGGCCGGCATCTTCGACCACGGCCACGGACTGGCCGGTGCCGGTGAGGGCCGCGCCCGCCATGGTGGACAGGAAGGTCGGGTCGCCGAGGCCGTCGTACACCCAGCGCTTGCCCAGCGCCGAGTGCTCCATGGTGGTCACCAGGAACGGCTCCCCACCGTGGAGCGGGGCGCCGCGGTAGGTGAGGGGCACCTGGAGCAGCACGCCGTCGAGGCGGACCAGGTGCACCTCCAGGCCGACCTCGCCGTCGGGATCGTCGAAGCGGAAGGCACCCACCAGCTCCAGGTCGCCGGCGTCGGGCGCCCACGGCTGGTGGGGGAGCCAGGCGGCCAGGGCCTCGGGCTTGGTGGGCGTGAGGGTGGCTCGGTGGAGGATCGCCATGGGTGGGACCGTAGCCACCCGGTTACCAGATCGCGGGCAGGAAATGTGGGATGGCCCCTTTACGAAACCACACCCGTGTAACTACCCTGATGGCCGTGGCGTACGACGTGCAGACCGAGGTGTTCGACGGGCCGTTCGACCTGCTCCTGCACCTCATCTTGAACCAGCAGGTGGAGCTGTACGAGATCTCGCTGACCCAGATCATCGACGCCTACCTGGCCGAGCTGGACCGCATGGACTCGCTCGACCTGGACATCGCCACGGAGTTCCTGCTCATCGCGGCCACGCTGGTGGAGCTCAAGACCCGGCGGCTGCTCCCCGAAGACGCCGACATCGACCTCGACGACGAGCTCGCCCTGTGGGAGGAGCGGGATCTGCTGCTGGCCCGCCTGGTGGAGTGCAAGACGTTCAAGGACGCCGCCAAGCTGCTCCAGGCCATGTCAGACCTGGCGGCCCGGTCGTTCCCGCGCCGCGCCGGCCTCGACGATCGCTACCTGGACCTGGCCCCGGACCTGCTGGCGGGGGTGTCGCCGGAGGATCTGCGGGCTGCGTTCTTCCGGGCCATCGAGCCCAAGCCGGTGCCCACGGTGGACCTCCACCACGTGGCCCCGGCCCGTCTCAGCGTCACCGAAGCGGTGCAGGAGCTGGCCGACGAGCTGCCGCGGGCGGGCGTCATCACGTTCCGGGCGCTCACGGACTCGTTCGTGGAGCGGCTGGAGGTGGTCATCCGGTTCTTGGCTGTCCTCGAGCTGTACAAGCAGGGCATGATCGACCTGGATCAGCCCACCACCTTCGGAGATCTCACCATCACCTGGGTGGGCGGCGAGTCCGATGAGGACCGCTCCGTCCTGGCCGGCATCGCCGCTCGGGTCGACTCGTACGAGGGATAGAAGCCGTGGCGTTGCCCGAAGAACCCAGGCAGTCGAGCGAACCGGCGCGCGCCATCGAGGCCATCTTGATGGTCGCCCAGGAGCCGGTGGAGCCGCACCTGCTGGCGCAGCTGCTGGAGATCGCACCCGCCCGGGTCGAGGAGCTGTGCGACGCCCTGGAGGCGGAATACCAGGAGCAGGACCGCGGCTTCACCCTGGTGAAGGTGGCCGGCGGCTACCGGTTCCAGAGCCACGGCGACCTGGCCGCCTATGTCGAGCGGTTCGCCCTCGAGGGCCAGAGCGCCCGCCTGTCGTCCGCAGCGCTCGAGACGCTCGCCATCGTGGCCTACAAGCAGCCCCTCTCGCGTGCGCAGATCGCCGCCATCCGCGGGGTCAACGTCGACGGCGTGATGCGCACGCTCCAGCAGCGCGGCTACGTCGAGGAGATCGGCCGCGACAGCGGCCCGGGCCAGGCCGCACTGTTCGGCACCAGCACCGAGTTCCTCGAGCGCATGGGCCTGGACCGCATCGAGGACCTCCCCGCCATCGCCGACCTGTTCCCGTCGGCCGAGGTCATGGAGGCGCTGGAGCAGACGCTGCGAGCGTCGGCCCCCGACGACGACGGCCCCGCCACGCTGCCCCTCGACCAGGAGGAGCCCGCAGCTCCCGAGGTGCCGGCCGACGAGCCCCCGGCTGATGGGACCGGGGCCGAGGAACCGCCGGTCGTCCAGCCCACCACCGTCGACCCGGCCCTGCTGGCCATGTCCGACGACGACTTCCCCGAGCCCGAGGTCCCGTCGTGGGCGGTCGACCCGCGGCCGGCTGCGCCGGCCGAGGAGGCCGGCGGCCCCGACATCGACGGCGACGGCCAGGCCGACCTGCCGGTCGAGCCCTGATGGCCAGCTCTCCGACGGAGCACCCCGACGGCGAGCGACTCCAGAAGGTGCTCGCCCGGGTGGGCATCGGCAGCCGCCGCGTCTGCGAGGACCTCATCGCCGAGGAGCGGGTGAAGGTCAACGGCGAGATCGCCGAGCTGGGCCGGCGGGTCGACCCCGACCGCGACCTGGTCGAGGTCGACGGGGCCCCCATCGGCATCCGCCCCGGCCTCGTCCACTACCTCCTGAACAAGCCCAGGGGCGTCGTCACCACGGCATCGGATCCGCAGGGGCGGCCGACGGTCCTGGACCTGGTGCCGGCCGAGCCGCGGGTGTTCGCCGTCGGCCGGCTGGACATGGACACCGAGGGGCTGCTGCTGCTCACCAACGACGGGGAGCTGGCCAACCGCATCGCCCACCCGTCGCACGGCGTGGAGAAGGAGTACCTGGCCGAGGTCGAAGGCGTTCCGTCCCGTGCGGCGCTGCGCACGCTGCGGGAGGGCGTCGACCTCGACGACGGCACCACCGCGCCGGCGGGCGCCGTCCTGGTCGAAGGCTCCCTGGTGAAGCTCACCATCCACGAGGGCCGGAACCGCCAGGTCCGGCGCATGCTCGACGCGGTCGGCCACCCCGTCACCCGGCTCATCCGCACCCGCATCGGTCCGCTCAGCGACCGGCGGCTGCCGCCGGGGGAG
>CALANQ010000143.1 GCA_937926025.1 uncultured Acidimicrobiales bacterium | reverse complement strand
TCGTCGCGGCGGTCACCGTGATGGTCCTGACCATCCTGCTGCTGCTCGCCGGGCCCGAGCTGAGCCAGTCCGTCCTGAACGTGATCCCCGAGCCGCGGCGCGAACGCGTGAGACGGGTGGCGTCCGACGCGTCGCGCGCCGTGTCGGGCTACATGTACGGCAACGTGGTCATCAGCCTGCTGGCGGGCATCGCCGCGTACATCTTCCTCCGCATCGCCGGCGTCCCCTACCCGGAGGTGCTGGCCCTGTGGGTGGCCTTCGCCGACCTGATCCCGCTGGTGGGCGCCACCCTGGGTGCCATCCCGCCGGTGCTGGTGGCGTTCCTCCAGTCCACGCCGGCGGGCATCGCCACCATCATCTTCTTCGTGCTCTACCAGCAGTTCGAGAACAACGTCCTGCAGGTCACCGTGATGTCCCGGACGGTCAAGATCAACCCGCTCGGCGTGCTGGTGTCGGTGCTGATCGGCGTCGAGGTGTTCGGGCTGCTGGGCGCCCTGCTGGCCATCCCGGTGGCCGGCGTGGTCCAGGTGGTGGTGCGGGACCTGTGGGACGAGCGGTCCGGACGCCCGAAGGACGAGATCACCATCGGGTCCGACGAGACGCCGCTGTCCGATCTGGATCCGCCCGCCGCTCCGGCCTGACCGGCTCGATGGGCGGCTCGACGGTCAGCTCGATGCCGGTTCGACGGCGTCGTCTCGGCAGGTCGACGGGGCCGTCACCGGGTTGCAACGGGCGGCGGCGAACCCGGGGAGCTGGGCCACGTAGGTGGTGCCGAGCGCGGACGCGCCGTCGGGCCCGGGGTAGTCGGTGCTGACCCACTGGGCGCCGCTGGCGAGGGCGGCGCGCAGGCGGGCGTCGTCGCGGGCGACCGCCTCCACGTTGTCGGCATCGGCCCGGGTCCGCACCAGGTAGCCCTGCTCGACCAGCTCGGTGATGCGGCTGCCGTCGGCGATGGGATCGTCGAGCCCGACGTAGGAGGCGTCAGGCTGGCCCGGCTCCGCGTTGGTGAACAGGATGCGGCCCTCGAGGCCCGGGTGGCCATCGAGGTAGATCGAGCGGTACGGCTCCGGGTTGATCATGAGGAACATCACCTTGCCCCGGCTGTCGCCCAGGGTCGGCCAGTCCTTCGCCCGCACGGCCTCCTCCAGCGTGGCGTGGCTGCCGCGCACGTCGTCGGGGGTGATGATCTGGTCGTCGTCGAACACGGAGCGGATCTCGTCGTCGAGGCCGTTCATCGCCTCGGTGGTCCACTTCTCGGGCACGGCCTGATCGGGCTGGATGTTGATGGCGATCGGGACGTGGTCGGGGTGGGCGTCGGACCACGTCTTCACCTCGCCGAGGCAGGCGACCAGCGCGGGGCAGACCGAGTGGTAGTCGACGTCCTGCTCGTGGAGGACCTTGGTGCCGGGCTCGTCCATCGGATCGTCGCCGGTGGCGGACGGATCGCTCCCGTCCCGCCCGAAGACGGGGTCCGAGTAGCGCCCGCCCTCCGAGTCGGCGAAGACGTCGAGCTCGATCTGGCGGATCCGCTCCTCGCCCAGCTGGGTGGTGAGGTCGGGGTGGGTGTACGAGCGGTGCTCCGCCTGGTCCGCGTCCAGGGCGGCCAGCCGGGCCAGCTCCTCGGGGGGCGGGGCCACGTGGAAGCTGTTGTGGGTGCCCATGACCTGGATCTCGTTGAGCTTCAGGTCGTCGTCCGCCGCCACGGTGGTGCTGGACCGGCCCGCGGTGGTCGACGAGCGCGCCCCGGCGTCGTCGCTGCTGCCGCTGCACCCGGCGGCGCCGACCAGCGCGACAGCCGACGCGACCAGCGCCATCCGGACCCCGATCCGCTGCTTCCCCATGGCCGACGTACTACCAGCCGCCCCCGTCGCGTGCGCTCGCCATCTCGTCCGGCGCGGCGGGTGCGATCCGGCTCCTAGCCTGGACGTGTGTCCGGAGGGGAGCACCAGGTGCTGATGGGGGTGGTGGTCGCCCTCGGGTGCTCGCGGCTCGACGTCATCGAGCACATCGGTCGCAGCCTCGGCCTCGACGGCGCGGTCGACGACCTCGCGTCCGCCGACGGCGTCACCATCAGCCAGGGCCTGGTGGCCATCGAGGCCGTCGACGCACCGGTGGCCACCGAGCCCGGCCTGGTGGAGCAGGCGGGCCGGGCCGCAGCCGAGCTGGTCGCCGGCGACGACCTGGAGGAGGTCGGTCGCCTGGCCATCGTCGCCGAGCTGCCCGACGTGCTGGAGCAGGCGGTGCACCGGGCCCTGCGCGCCGAGCCGCCCCGGGTCCCCGCCAGCGTGCTCCGCACCTGGCGCGACTCGGAGGTCCTCGACGCGGACGATCCGCACCTCGCCTGGCTGGACGCCGCCTGTGCGGCGGCGGCCGGTGCGCCGATCCCCGAGGTGCTCGAGCAGTACGAGGCCGTCCGGGCGCGGTTCCAGGCGTCCGGCGACGTCGAGGCCGAGATCGCAGTGGGCATGGGGGCCGCGGTGCTGGCCCGGCGCACCGACGACTTCGGCACCCTCATCCGGCTGGTGGCCCGCGCTCAGGAGATGGTGCGCGCCGGCAGCGACGCCGCCATCCCGCCGGTCGTGCTGGGCGATGCCCTCACCCACCAGCTGAGCGGCGATCCCGAGGGTGCGCTCGACGCCCTCGACCGGTTCCCCAGCGACTGGCTGGAGGGCGACTGGGCGGCGCAGGTGCTGATGATGCAGGGCACCAACCTGCTCCTCATCGACCGGACCGACGACGCCCTCGACGCCTTCGAGGCCGCCACCGGGCACGGCAGCACGTGGACCTACGCAGTGGCGCTGGAGCTGCTGGGCACGGCCCGGTGGAACGCGGGCGATCGGGTGGGCGCCATCGCCGACCTCCGCCGCTCCGAGCAGCTGGCCCGGGCGATCGGGGCGGTCAGCACCGCGGCGCTCGCCACGGCGCACCTCGCGGTGCTGGAGGCGGCCGATGGCCGACCGGAGGCACCGGCCACCGCTCGGCGGGCGGCATCGCAGTCCGCCGAGCTGGGCGACGAGCCCCGGCGACTGCTCGCCGCCGCCGGGGTGCTGCGGCTGGCCGGGGCCGGAGACGCGGCGGGCGCGGCGCGCGAGGCCGAGGCGCTGGAGCTCCCGACCCGCGCCGTCCGCTCGGCGCACTGGACCGTCGCCCTGCTGGGCGCCCTGGAGGCCGGGGAGCCGGTGGCCGCGCTGGGCGAGGCGCACCGGTCGCTGCGCCACGCCATCGCCGCAGGCCGGTCCGGCCACCAGCACCTGGCCACCGGCACGCCCGCACCCGCCGCGGATCGGCGCCTCCTCCCCGGATCCTGGTGCGAGCCCGAACCCCCCACCGTGGAGCTCCGGCTGCTGGGCACGCCCACCGTCCTGCACGACGGGCGCGACATCGGCCACCCGGACTGGGAGCGGGCCCGGGTGCGCGAGCTGTGCCTCCACCTGGCCCTGGTCACCACCAGCGCCCGGGACCAGATCGCCAGCCGCCTGTGGCCCGACCTGACCCGGGAGGCCGCCAGCCGCAACCTGCGCGTCACCCTCTCCTACCTGCTCAACGTGCTCGACCCGGGGCGGGCCAAGGGGGTGGCCAGCACCCTGGTCGACGACACCGCTGGCACCCTGTCGCTGGCCTCGTCGCCGCGGCTGCGCATCGACGTCCGCGACACCGCCCGCCTCGCCGACCAGATCCTCACCGGGGCGGCCGCCGGCGATGAGCCGGCGGTGGTGCGGGCCGCTCGCCGCCTGGTGCGGCTGCCCGATGGCGACCTCCTCGGCGGCGTGGCGTCGGGCGAGTGGATCGAACAGGCCGATCGGGCCCGAGGCGAGCAGGTGATCCGGGCGAGCCTGGCCGGCGGCCCGGCCCTGCTGCGGGCCGGCCACGCGGAGCTGGCCGAGGCCATCGTGCAGCGCGGCCTGGTGCAGGACCCGTGGGCGGAGCGCCTCCACCAGGTGGTGATCCGCGCCCGCCTCGCGGTGGACGACCTCGACGGTGCCCGACGGGCCCTGCGCCGGACCCAGCGGGCCCTCGACGAGCTCGGCGTCCGGCCGGAGCCGGCCACCGTTGAGCTGGCCCGCCTGGTGGGCGTCGACCTCGGCTCGCGCTAGGCCAGGTCGGCTGGCGCGAGCTCGGCTCGCGAGCGGGGCAGGTGGATCAGGCGGAGGCCACGGGTTCGGGGGGGGGGGGCGCCCCGCCCGCCGCACCGACCGGGGCGCGCCGGGCCCACCGGAAGGCGAACCAGGCAGCGCTCACCGACACGATCGCCAGCACGGCGTGGACGATCTTGAAGCCGACCTCCTCCGAGGCCGTGAGGTCGGGGTGCTCGTTGAAGGTGATCATCGGCAGCCGGATCATCCAGTAGACCGCGGTGCCCAGCGCGAACACCTGGACGAGGAGGCGGAACCAGCGGGCGTCGCGGTCTGCCCCGCTGAGCATCGCCACCGCCAGGACGATGGCCGCCAGGACGAACGCCCCGATCGGGATGGTCCAGAGGACCTTGGCGCCGACGGAGTCGTCGTCGTTGGTCCAGGCCAGCCAGATCCGGTTCACCCAGATGAGGAGGGTGACGGCGCAGAACACCGCGACCGGGTAGGGACGGAGCCGATCCATGCACCCGAAGGTACCGGTGGACCGACCCCGTCCCCCAGCCGGTCAGCGGCCGGCGAGAGCGGGCTCCCGCTCCGAGGCGACCTCGGCGGGGCGCTCGTCGTCCGGCTCGGGATCGAGGACCACGATCGGGCCGGGCTCGGCGATCGCCGCCTCGCCCTCGATGTCGATCGTGGGGAGACGCCGGTCCAGCCAGCCGGGCAGCCACCAGTTGCGGTCGCCGAGCAGCTCCATCGTGGAGGGGACCAGCACCATGCGGACGAGCGTGGCGTCGACCAGCACCGCCACCGCCAGCCCGAGGCCGATCACCTTCATCAGGACCTGGTCCTCGAAGATGTAGGCGCCGAAGACGGTGACCATGATGGCGGCGGCCGCCGTGATGACCCGCCCGGTCGAGGCCAGGCCGTGGGCCACCGCCGACGCGTTGTCCCGGGTGCGCAGCCACTCCTCCCGGATGCGGGAGAGCAGGAACACCTCGTAGTCCATCGACAGGCCGAACAGCATGGCGAAGGTCATGACCGGGACCCACACCGGGATCGGGGTGGGCTCGTCGATGCCGAACAGGCCGCCGAACCACCCGCCCTGGAGGGCGAGCGCCATCACGCCGTAGGCGGCGCCGATGGCGAGCAGGTTCATGAGCGCCGCCTTCAGCGCCACCAGCACGGACCGGAACCCCACCAGCAGCAACAGGAACGACAGGCAGACCACGGCGCCGATGAACAGCGGCAGGCGGTCGCCCATGAAGGTGCTCTCGTCGACGAACGAGGCCACGCTGCCGCCGATGGTGACCTCGGCGTCGCTGCGGCCGACGGCGTCGGGCACGACGTCGTCGCGGAGGTGGTGGATGAGCTCCACCGTCGCCTCGTCCTGGGGGCCGCTGGCGGGCACGACGATCAGGGCCGCCGCCCCTCCGTCCTCGGCCACCTCGGCGGGCATCACGAACGCCACGCCGGGATCGTCGGCCAGCGCACCGGACACCCGGTCGACCACGGCGGTGTCACCGGCGGTGTCGATCGCGACCACCAGGGGGCCGTTGGCGCCGGGGCCGAAGCCCTCGGTGACCAGGTCGTACGCCCGGCGGCTGGACAGGTGCTCCGGGTTGGTCCCCGCGTCGGGGTAGCCGAACCGCATGCCGAGGGCCGGTGCGGCCAGGGCCAGCAGCAGGACCAGGGCCACCGATCCGGTGACCAGCGGGCGGCGCTGCACCACGCGGCTCCAGCGGGTCCAGACGCCGTGGCCGTCGGCCCGGTCGCCCTTCACGAAGGGCACGCGGCCCCGGTCGATGTTGCGACCGAGGAACCCGAGCAGGGCGGGCAGCAGGGTGAGGGTGGCCGCCAGCATCATGAGCACCGTGACCGACGTGGTGATGGCCGTCGCCCAGAGGTACTCGAGGCCCATGGCCCCCAGCCCGAACAGGGCGATCATCACCGTGCAGCCGGCGAACAGGACCGCCCGGCCCGACGTGGTCATGGCGGTCACCACGGCCTGCTCGGGGTCGAGCCCGTCACGCAGGCCGCTGCGGTAGCGGTTGACCAGGAACAGGGCGTAGTCGATGCCGACGCCGAGCCCGATCATCGTGGCCAGGCCGGCGCCCCACTCGGGGACCATCAGCCCGTGCGAGAGCAGGGTGATCGTGCTGAGCGAGATGCCGAGCCCGGCGATGGCCACCACGAGGGGCAGCCCGGCGGCCAGGACCGCGCCGAACGCGATGACCAGGATGAGGAGGGCGGCGACCATGCCGATGCCCTCGGAGCCGGACTCGGCGGCCTCGGCGTTCTGCACGGCGAAGCCGCCGGCCTCCACCTGGATCCCGTCGGCGCGGGCGTGGGCCGCCTCCTCCATGATCGCCTCGATGGCGGGGGTGGGGACCTTCTCGATGGTGGCGTCGAGCTGGACGGTCACCAGGGCGACGGTGCCGTCCGGCGACACGCCGGTGGTGCGCACGGACTGGACGTGGTCCAGCCGCTCCACCCGGTGGGTCAACTCGCCGACCTCGGCCTGGGCCTCGGGACGGTCGACGCCCTGCGGGTCGTGGACGATGAGGTCGACGGTGCCGCCGGCGACGTCGGGGAACTGCTGGGAGAGCAGCGCCTGGGCCTGGGCCGAGTCGGTGCCGGGCATCGTGTAGTCGACCCGGTTGACGGCGCCCACGCTGGACGCCACCACGTTGAGGGCCACGACGACGGCGACCCAGAGCGCCACCACCCAGCGGCGGCGGCGGTAGCAGGTGCGGGCCAGGCGCTTCACGACGCCAGCTCCATCGCGCGTGCCGCGACCGGGGCGGCGTCGAGGCCGCGGCGGACCCGGCGGCGGGCGTGGGTCCGCAGAGCCCGGTGGACCAAGCGGAACGTGGTGGTGTCGGGGGTGGTGCGGGTGGTGGGCGTGGACATGGCTCGGTTCCTCTCGAAGGTGGATGGCAGCACCTTCGACCCACCCGCTTGCGAGCCGCATGGAGCCCGGTTGGAACCTCGCTTCAAGCGCCTTGCGAGCGCGCCGAGGCCCTGGTCAGGGGACGGGTCCTGACCAGGGCCGTTCGGTTTCGCGCGGCGTCAGGCGTCGATCTCGGCGAGGACCTCGCCGATGATCTTCGTGGCCTGGTGGGCCGGCAGCGGCTCCCCGCCCTCGGCCTCGGCCACCTCGGCGGCGAAGTCCTGGACGCTGTGCACGCCGCCGACCAGCACGTGCCGGGGGGCCTCGCCGCTGGCCTCGGGGTCGTCGAGATCGGCCACAGCCGGCTTCACCGCGTGGTCGGGGGACTCGGCCACGGCGTGCACCACGTGCATCGCCTCCTCCCGCCCGGACTTCGTGGACACGGCCGTCTCCCGGTCGGGGTTCTGCTGGGCGTCCCACTCGGCCAGGGCCTCGTCGTAGCCGCCCTCACCGGGGTGGAGGACGCGCGTGGTGGGGCCGGTGTCGACGGCCACGTCGACCATCTCGCCGTCCTCGTTCGGCTCGCGCACGCGCTCGGGCTCGACCGGGACCACGAGGGTGCCGTCGTCGTTGCGCACGATGTCCATGGGGTTCACTGCTCCGTTCGGTGAGGGGTGCCTCGGGGAGGCCGGATGCCGACCGGTACCCCTCGCCTTGCGGTTCGATCCCCTCCGGGTCGGGAACCGGATAACTTGACCGAGCAGTCAAGTGCCGACCAGGGGAACCACGATGACCGATCTCACGCTGGACGAGTTCAAGGCCGAGGCCACCGCCTTCCTCGACGCCAACGCTCGCCCGAAGCCCGCCGCCACCGAGTTCGTCTGGGGTCAGGGCGACGACGATGTCGCCCTGTTCGAGGAGGTCACCCCCGAGGAGGAGGCCCGGCAGCTGGCCGAGGCCAAGGCGTGGCTCGGCACCAAAGCCGATGCCGGGCTCCACTGGATCGCCGGCCCCACCGAGCTGGGAGGTCGAGGCCTGCCGGTCGCCTACGAGCACGCCTTCCGCGGCCTCGAAGCCCGCTACGAGCTGCCCAACCAGGGCTTCTTCGGCATCGGCTTCGGCATGGTGGTGCCCACGATCCTCGCCCACGGCACCGACGAGACGAAGGCGTACCTGAACCCGATGCGCTCCGGGAAGCTGGTCGGCTGCCAGCTCTTCAGCGAGCCCGGCGCCGGCTCCGACCTGGCCGGGCTCACCACCAAGGCCGAGCGCGACGGCGACGAGTGGATCATCAGCGGCCAGAAGGTGTGGACCTCCGGCGCCCACTACTCCGACGTCGGCGAGATCATCTGCCGCACCGACCCCGACCTGCCCAAGCACAAGGGCCTCACCGGGTTCGTGGTCGACATGCACGCTCCCGGTGTCACCGTCCGACCGCTGCGCCAGATGACCGGCGGCGCGGCCTTCAACGAGGTGTTCTTCGACGAGGTCCGCGTGCCGGACCACCACCGCCTCGGCGACGTGAACCAGGGCTGGACCGTGGCGCTCACCACCCTCATGAACGAACGGGCGTCCATCGGCGGCGGGGGTGGCGGCGGAGGCATGGGCCTGGCCAGCGCCTCCCGGCTCATCCAGATGATGGAGCACTTCGGCGTCGACGAGGATCCGGTCCTGCGCGACGAGCTGGCCCGCCTCTACACCGGCTTCCAGGTGGCGAAGTACACCAACCAGCGGGCCGCCGAGCAGCTGAAGAAGACCGGCATCCCCGGCCCCGAGCTGTCCCTCGGCAAGCTCATGCTCACCAACAACCTCACCGCCACCGCCGAGTTCGTGGCCAAGGTCCTGGGGCCCCGCCTCATCGCCGACTCGGGCGAGTGGGGCACCTACGCCTGGTCCACCTTCGTGTGCGGCACCCCGGGCATGCGCATCGCCGGCGGCTCCGACGAGACGCTCCGCAACATCATCAGCGAGCGCGTCCTGGGCCTCCCCAAGGAGCCCGGCATCGACTCCAAGTCCCCCTTCAAGGACATCCTCAAGAACTAGGCCGGCATCGGGTCGGGGCGTCTCCGCGCCGACCGTCAACGGCAAGGGCCTGGCGTCGGACACCTTCGTGATCTCGGGCGACCTCACCCAGGCCGAGGCCGAGCACATCGCGGACGTGATCGGCCGCTGAACACCCGCCGACATCCGCCGATCGCCGGCCGAGCCCGCCCCGAGCCACCCGGCCGGCCGCGCTCAGGGGAGGAACGGGGCCAGGTCCTCGAGCAGCCGGGCTCGGCCGCGGGCACCCACCAGCGCCACGACGGGCTCCACACCGACGTAGAGGACCATCGTCGGCGCGCTCAGCACCTGGTGGCGCCGGGCCAGGTCCGGGCTCTCGTCGATGTCGACCTCCACGATGCGCAGCCGGTCGGCCTGTTCGGCAGCCAGGGCGTGCAGCACCGGGGTGAGCTGCTTGCACGGCGGGCACCAGGTGGCGGTGAAGTCCACGAGCACCGGCCGGTCCGAGGTGGCGATCACCTCGTCGAACGTGGCCGACGCCAGGCGGTCGACCCGCCCGGATCGGGGCGGAGTGGAGGGGGGGGGGAGGTCGTGCATCGTGCTCATCGCCGGACCGTACGACCCGTACCCCGGTACGGAGTCAACCCATCGGATCAGGCGAGGCAGGGGTGGTCGAGGTCCAGGCAGCCGGCGTCGTCGTCGGCGCAGAGGACCAGGAGCGAGCGCAGGCGGACCCGGGTGGCCTCGAGGTCGGTGATCTCCTGCTCCACGGCGGCCAGCCGGGAACCGGCGGCGGCCAGCACCGCGCCCGAGGAACGGACGCCGGTGCCGTCGGTCTCCAGCAGCCCGGCGATCTCGGCGAGCGTGAAGCCGAGGTCCTTGGCCCGGCGGATGAACGACAGGCGCCACAGCACGGCATCGTCGTAGTGGCGGTAGCCCTGCCCCGAGCTCGGCGGCTGCTCGATGAGCCCGCGCCGCTCGTAGTACCGGATGGTCTCGACGTTGATGCCGGCCGCCTCGGCGGCCTGGCCGATGGTGCGCACCGACATGCGCATCACGCTACGGGCCGTACCCCGGTACGGGGTCAAGGGTCCGGGCGGACCTACGCCAGGACGGCGGGCGCGGCGGCGGAGGAAGCCACGCCCGCAGCGACGCCGGCGAGGAGCGCATCGGACCAGGCCGGGCCGATGAGGGTGACGCTGGTGGGCGGATGGTCCGGACCATCGAGTGCGGTCGGGACCGGGATGGTGACGGCAGCGAGGTCGAGCAGGTTCACGAAGTTGGTGTACGTCCCGACCATGGCGTTGACGTCGATCGGCTCGGCCTCCACCTCGGCCACGGTGGGGAGGCGAGGGACGCTGGGCACCACCAGCACGTCGATGCGGTCCCACACCCGGGCCAGCGAGCGGGCGTGGTGGGCGACCTCGGTCTGGTCGCGGAACACCTCGAACGCCCGGAGCTGCCCGGCCCGCAGGACGATGTCGCGCACCACGGGGTCCACGGCGTCCCGGTGGGCCTCGATGAAGCCGCCCACGGCGTCGTACCGCTCGGCCACGAACGCGCCCTCGTAGAGCAGGCGGGCCACGGCCAGGAACGGGGCCAGGTCCACCGGCACGGAGCCGCCGTCGGCGGCCTCGGCGGCCAGCACCGAGCGGGTGGCGGCGTCGAACCGGGACGCGCCGTCGGGGTCGCCGTCGAACGTGAGGCTGGCGGCGGACGGCACGCCGATCCGCAGGCCGCGGGCCGGGTCTGGGGCCGGGAGCTCGTCTGGGGTGCGTCGCCACGGGTCCTCGTCGCCCACCGGGGTGGACGACGCGATGTCCGCCGCCAGCGAGGCCAGCTCGACCGTCTCGGCCAGCACCGACACGCAGTCGAGCGAGCGGCAGGCGGGGACGACCCCGCCCATGCTGAGGCGGCCCCGGGTGGGCTTGACGCCGACCAGGGCGTTGGCCGCCGCCGGCACCCGACCGGACCCGGCGGTGTCGGTGCCGAGGGCCAGGTCCACCATCCCGGCGGCGATGGCGGCCGCCGAACCGGAGCTGGAGCCGCCCGAGATCAGGCCGGGCCAGCGGACGTTCGGTGTCACGCCGTACGGCGAGCGCACCCCGACCAGACCGGTGGCGAACTGGTCCATGTTGGTCTTGCCCATCACCACCGCACCGGCGTCGAGCAGGGCTCGCACCACCGGGGCATCGGTCTCGGGCTGGAAGGCGTACGCCGGGCAGCCGGCCGTGGTGGGCAGGCCGGCCACGTCGATGTTGTCCTTCACCGCCAGCGTCCGGCCCGCCAGCGGCAGGTCCTCGCCGGCGGCCACGCGCCGGTCGACCTCGGCCGCCCGCGCTCGGGCCGCCTCGGGCTCCACCAGGGAGATCCAGATCCCGTCTCGTCCTTGCGCCGCGATCGCCGCCAGGGACCGCTCCACCGCTTCCATCGCCGTCACGGCGCCTCCATCTCGTCGTCCAGGTCCCCGAACTCCCCCGCCTCGGCCCACGCCTGGCGCTCCGCGGCGAAGGCGGCTCGCTGCGTGGTGCGGAACGCCTCGATCGAGTCCGCCTCGTCGGCCAGGAACCGCTCGTGGTCCCGGAGCCGGAAGGACGTCTCCTCGATCTCGATGGCCAGCTCCCCCGCCGCCTGCTGCTCCCGGAGGCCGAGCAGGTCGTCGGCCGAGACGGCGTGCCAGCGGAGCTGGTCGAACGGGCGCAGCAGCCACGGCTCGGTGAAGTGGGGCCCGAGGCCGTCACGGTTCCAGACCTGCACCGTGCGGCCCACGAACTGGTACCCGCCCGGCCCCTCCATGCCGTAGATGCACAGGTACGAGCCGCCGATGCCCACCGAGTTCTCCGCCGTCCAGGTGCGGGCCGGGTTGTACTTGGTGGTGACCAGGCGGTGGCGGGGGTCGAGCGGCGTGGCCAGCGGTGCGCCCAAGTAGACGTCACCCAGCCCCAGCACCAGGTACGACGCGTCGAACACGGTGCGGTGCACGTCGTCGACGGACTCCAGCCCGTTGATGCGGCGGATGAACTCGATGTTCCACGGGCACCACGGCGCATCGGCCCGGACGCCGTTCATGTACCGCTCGATGGCCTCCCGGGTGGCGGGGTCGTCCCACGACAGCGGCAGGTGCACGATCCGTGACGGGAACGCCTCGTCGGCCAGGTCGCCCAGGTCGGCGCAGGCCTGGCGCACCGCGGTGAGCGCCGCCGTGGTGGTGAGGCGCCGGCCGTCCACCTGGATCAGCAGCGAGCGCACCCCGGTGGTGGCGTCGACCAGGCCGGGGCCGAGGTGCTGGCGCACCCAGCGGTCCAGCGCCTGCACCCGGAGCCGCAGCTGCAGGTCCAGCGCCATCTCGCCGAACTCCACCAGGAAGAAGCGGTCGCCGGCCTGGCGGTAGGTGATGGCCGGCGCATCGGTGGCCTCGTCGCGGGCGATCACCCCGGTGCCCGGCTGCGCCGCCCGGACGAGGGCGCCGTTCCACCCCGGCCGGGCAACCGGCTCGATCCGGTCGGTGGCCCGCTCCAGCCAGGCCCGGCGCCGCTCGCCGGACTCCTCGGCCTGGGCCAGCGTCCACGGGACGAGGCGCAGGGTGTCACCCGGGCGGACCTGGCCCAGCTTCCAGCGCTCCGGCTCGGCCACCACCGCCGGGCAGACGAAGCCGCCGAGGCTGGGCCCGTCGGGGCCCAGCACCACGGGCATGTCGCCGGTGAGGTCCACCGAGCCGATGGCGTAGCCGGTGTCGTGGATGTTCGACGGGTGGAGCCCGGCGTCGCCGCCGTCGGGGCGGGCCCAGCGCGGCTTGGGGCCGAGCAGCCGCACCCCGGTGCGGGCCGAGTTGGCGTCGACGCCCCAGGTGGTCCGCCACAGGGCGTCGAGCCCGGCCGGGGTCAGGAACTCGGGCGCGGTGTGCGGGCCGATGAGGACGCCCACCTCCCACGCCGACGGCAGATCCGGAGCCATGCCC
>CALANQ010000142.1 GCA_937926025.1 uncultured Acidimicrobiales bacterium | reverse complement strand
TCGGGGACCAGGGCGGCGATGAGCGCACCCGGGTCGGGCTCGTCGAAGATCGTGACCGCGTCGACGCAAGCCAGAGCGGAGAGCGACGCGGCTCGCCTCGCCTGGTCGACCAACGGCCGGTCCGGTCCCTTCAGCTGGCGGGTCGAGGCGTCGCCGTTGACCGCCACGACCAGCGCATCGCCGCAGGCGGCCGCTGCCTGCACGAGGTGGATGTGTCCGGGGTGCAGCAGATCGAAGCACCCGTTGGCGAACACCACCCGCCGCCCCGCCTGCTTCCAGCGCCCGACCTCGGCGACGAGGTCATCGACGTCGAGCACCTTGCCCGACCCCAGCGCACGGGCTGCTGCCCGGAGATCCGAGGCGGTCGGCACCGTGACCCCCACCCGACCGACGACGGCGCTGGCGGCCAGGCCGGCGATCGATGCCGCATCGTGGAGCTCGAGCCCGGCCACGGTGCCCAGCGCGAGCAGCGCGAGCACGGTATCGCCCGCCCCGCTGACGTCGTACACCTCGCGCGCTTGCGGCGGGACCACCAGGGGTGGCTGCTCCCCGTCGACCGCCACCATGCCCCGTTCGCCCAGCGTGACCACCACCTGCCGGAAGCCTCCTCCCGCGAGGAGCTCTGCTGCAGCCGGGCCGGCGGTCCGTTCGGGCTGCGCGCCGAGGAGGCGACCAACGGCGGCCTCGAACTCGAACTGGTTGGCCTTGACGAGGGTGGCCCCGGCGAAGCGGGAGAGATCGGGCACCTTGGGATCCACCAGGACCGGGATGCCGGAGGCGCGAGCGGCGCCGATGACCGCAGAGGCCACGTCGGGCACCACCACACCCTTCGCGTAGTCGCTGAGGACGACGAGGTCTGCGGGCCCACGGTCGAGCGCGGCGGCGACGAGCCGGGACGCGAGGTCCGGCACCACCGGATCCGTGGACTCCCAATCGACCCGGACCACCTGCTGGCGGCCGGCCAGCACCCGCTGCTTGCGAGTGGTTGGGCGCGAGTCGTCGACCAGGAGGCCGTCGACGCCGATGCCCTGCTGGCGCGCCAGCTCGCGGACCTCGGCGCCGTCGGGATCGGCGCCCACCACGCCGACCAGCTCGACGTCGGCACCGAACGTCGCCAGGTGGGCGGCCACGTTGCCGGCACCGCCCAAGGTCGCCCGTCGGCCGTCGGCCAGCACCACGGGCACCGGCGCCTCCGGCGAGGTGCGGGTCACGGTGCCCACCACGTACTCGTCGAGCATGACGTCGCCGACCACCACGATGCGAGCCCCGCCGGCCGCTGCTTCGACAGCGTCGATGAGGTCGCGCGGGTCCCCCGGAACGGTCATCGCTCCCGCCGGACGGCGCGTGCCTCGACCTCGCGCGCCAGCTCGTGCAGCACGATGGCGTGGACCTCCTGCACCCTCGCCGTGCGGAGGCTCGGCACGGCGATCAGGTGGTCGACGAGCGGCGCGAGCGCACCGCCCCCCTCACCGGTGAGCGCCGCGGTGACGAGGCCGGCCGCGGCCGCCGCCCGGACGCCCTCGACCACGTTGGCCGAGGTGCCGGAGGTGGAGATGGCCACCACGACGTCGCCCCGCCGCCCGAGCGCCGCCACCTGCCTGGCGAACACCTGGTCGAAGCCGTAGTCGTTGGCCACCGAGGTCAGGGCGGCGGCATCGGCGCTGAGCGCGACCGCGTCGAACCCAGGTCGATCCTCCTCGAAGCGCCCCGTGAGCTCCGCGGCGAAGTGCGACGCCTGCGCCGCGCTGCCGCCGTTCCCGAAGGCGAGCACCCGGCCCCCCGCCTGGAGGCCCGCCACCAGGCGGTCGAGCACCGCATCGAAGGAGGGTTCGATGGCCGCCAGCGAGGCGCTGACCACCGCCTGGTGCTCCTCGAACGCTTGGCGCAGCATGCGCGGTCCCCACCTCTGCTCGTCAGGCCGGTCCGGACCCTACCAACTGGTCCGGAACGCCGGTCGCCCTGCGACCGGGCACGTCCGGGGCTCCGGCACCCGGAGAGCCGTCCCGCCTAAGCTCGCCTCTCTGCACCCCACAGCCCCTCTTCCGGAGCGAGACGCCCCCCAGCCGCACCTGGTGGGGAGGACCGCAGGCTGGTGCACAGCGCACCCCGTGGCCACCACCGCGATCCTGGGCATCGGGGTCGTGGCGCTGCACCTGTGGTGGATCGCCACCCATCGCGACCTCGGCGCCTACAACGTGGACGAGGCCGGCTACATGGCCACGGCCCTCCGCTTCCACCGCAGCATCGACCCGGCCCACCCCGCCGAGCTCGTCCGAGCGGTGTTCACCGCCTCCAACACGGGGCCGTTGGTCCCGGTCCTGGCCCTGCCCGGGCTGGTCGTCGGCCAGCGGACGATCCTCTGGGTGTCGCTGGTCCAGCCCCTGCTGGCCGTCGGCACCGCCGTGGCGGCCGCCGGGCTCACCACCCGGCTCTCGTCGCGGGCCGCGGGCCTGGTCGCTGGTGTCGTGGCCCTCGGCCTGCCGGCGCTCATCAACTCGGCCCGCAACTTCCAGTACGCCACCGGGACGGCCATGTTCCTCCTGCTGGCCCTGTGGGCGGTGCTGGCCTCGGAACGGGGCGAGCACCGGTGGCGCATGGTGCTCTTCGGCGCCGCCACGGGAGCGATGCTCCTCACCCGCACGATGAGCATCGGCTTCGTACCCGGCCTCGGCGTCGCCGCGCTGCTGCAGCTCCGCTGGAGCCGCCGGACCGTTGCGAACCTGGCCATCGCCGCCGGCGTGGCGGTGCTCGTGGCCGGGCCCTGGTGGTTCGTCAGCCGGGATGCGCTGTACGACTACCTGTTCCGGTTCGGCTACGGCGACATGGCCAACACCTACGGGCCGTCGGGGCTCGGCGACAAGCTCGACCTGCGCCTGAACAGCCTCGACACCGACATCCGCAGTGTGTTCCTCGGCCTGGGCATCAGCACGTGGATCCTGGCGGCGCTCACCGCGCTCATCCGCCGTCCCCGGATCGGCCGCGAACTGCTCCACCACGGGATCGTCGCCTCGGCCGCCGTCGTCCTCGTGGGCTACGGGCTGCTCCTCACGACGTCGAACCAGGGCGTGTGGTTCGAGGTGCCCTTGGAGCTGGTGGCGGTGTGCACCACCGTCGCGGTGGGCTGGCGCCTCCCGCGGCGACTCGGGACGGGGATGGCCACGGCCGCGGTGGCCATCGCCATCGGCACCCTCGCGATCTCCCTCACCGACACGGGTGGGCCGATCGACGGACCCGGTGCCCGGCTCGAGGTCCAGCGGCTGCTCGCCGGCGGGCTGGACGAGCGCGAGCGGGTGCTGGGCGACGCCGATCCGCTCCTCCTCTCCACGGATCGATCGACCCGGGAGCGCGGTGCCGGACGCTGGTGGCAGACCAACCTGGCGATCGTCGACAAGCTCGAGGAGTACCGCCGGGATGACCAGCTCTGGGTGTTCACCGTGAGCGGGTCCAGCCACCTCCTGAACGGGCAGTCGCTGCTGCTCGCCGAGGAGCTCACCGGCAAGGGCTTCGGGCCGATGCTGGTCCCTCGGACCGATCTCTCCGACCAGGAGCTCGATGACGCGCTCGACCCGATCTGGCTCGGGACCCACCGACGGCTCCTCGTGCTGATGTTCCCGGAGTCGCTCCCGTTCCCGGAGGACCGCCAGGTGCCGAAGCTGCTCCGGATGGCGCGCGAGCGCGGGTACCGGCAGATCGACCGCATGGAGCTGCCCGATGGCGGTCACGTGCTCTTCCTCGAGCACCCCGACCGGCCGCCGCGGTCCTAGGCGCGCGCCCCTCGCCTCGGGATCCCCACCGTCAGGACAGGTAGAAGCCACGTGTGTACAGCACCGCGACCAGCCCGAGGAGCACCGCGCTGGTGACGAGCCACGCCACGGCCGCACGGCGCCGGAGCGCCAGCCACTCCCCCGCCAGGACCGCCGCCGGGAACGCCCCCAGGACGTAGCGACCGGTGCCCACGAAGTCCGAGGACCCGATGACGACCATCACCACCAGGGCCGCCTGGTACAGGCCGTAGCCCCAGCCGAAGCGACGGCCCACGAACGGGATGCTGACCAGCACCGCGCACACGACCACGGCGTTCGCCGCGCTCGTCCCCAGCGCCACCCAGCGGTGGGACACGAGGTAGCCCACGGTGTCGAACTTGAGCCAGGACGTGGCGCCGGCGGCGGGTCCGTGCGCCCAGTCCGCCTGCACATCGAGGAAGAGCAGTGCCGACCCGAAGCGGATCCGGGTGTACAGCATGTAGGCAGCGAGCCCGCCCATGCCCACCAGCGGCCCGAGGAGCCGGGCGCTCGCCCGGGAGCGGTCAACGCTGGTCGGGATCGCGAAGCGGGCGGCCAGCCCGGTCGCCCCCGGGTCCTGCCGGACCACTCCCTCCCGTTCGAACGCCACCGCCAACAGGC
This sequence comes from uncultured Acidimicrobiales bacterium, assembly GCA_937926025.1. GTDB lineage: Bacteria > Actinomycetota > Acidimicrobiia > Acidimicrobiales > Iamiaceae > Aquihabitans. The sequence continues at coordinate 6,709 of CALANQ010000142.1, read as the reverse complement.
CGAGGACCACGGCCATCCCCAGCGGGCGCGTGGCGGTGGCACCCGCAGCGACGACGCCGGCGAGCAGCAGGTGCCGGCGCTCCAGCAGCCAGAACGCGCCGATCGTGCAGGCGAGGAACACCGCATCGGCGTAGACCGCACCGTAGAGGTAGGCCGCGAAGGGGCTGAGGAGCGCCACCAGCAGGCCGAGCCGGCGCGCCTGCTGGCCTCGGACCAGCGTCGAGGACCAGCCCCACAAACAACGGGCGGCCACCGCCCCCGCGCCGAGGGTCACCAGGAACCCGGCCAGGCCCGGATCGATCCCGAAGACCGCCGCCACCACGCGGATGAGGACCGGATAGCCCGGGAACCAGGCGACGATCGGGTACCGGCCGAACGGCTCCTGGTACCCGTCCGTGGCGATGGTCAAGTAGCTGTGCCCGTCGTACTGCACCCACGCCGAGAGCAACCGGTCCTGCGACCACCACGGGCCGATGGCCATCGGGTTCCAGCTGCTGGCGACCTGGACGATGGTCACGACCGCCACGGCGACGACGGCCCAGGCACCCCACGCCCACCCGCGGGCCGGACCCGCTGGGTCCGCCCCGAGGTCGTCGGCAGCAGGAGCCTGGGTGGCACCCCGGCCCTCGTCGGCACGGGCCGGGGACCACCACCGGGCCCGGCGGGCGACCCAGCCGACGGCAGCGGGCGCCGCACCCAGCAGCACCAGCGCGGCGTGACGAGCCCCCCGGCGCCGTGGCGACAGGCGCTGGTCGATCTCCGGTCGACAGGCGCACACCGCCACCGCCACGAGGCCGAGCCCCGCCAGCCCTACGGGCAGGGCGGTCGCTCCGGCGGAGGCCCCCGTCCAAGCCGCCGCGACCACGAGCGGCACCACCACCGGCCAGGCCGCGCGGCGCCCCGGGGCGGGATGGGGACCGATCCCCGGCCACGGTGGGAAGTCGCGCACCAGCCAGGCTGCGGTGACCACACCCAGGGCGATCCACACCCCGGCCGTCCGGCCCCCCACCAGGCCCGCCGCCACCCCCGCCCCCGACGCGAGGACCACCGGGGACCGGACGGGACCCCGCCGACCGAGCCCCACCTGTGCCCCGAGGGCGACCAGCACAACCAGCGTCGAGCGCACCGCCCACTGATCGCCCGCGGTGCTGAAGGCCCGCACGAAGGGTCCGAGCGCCGTCAGGATCGTCGCCGGGACCAGACCCGGCATCGTGGCCCGAAGGCGATCCGGCGGGTCGGCCCACACCGCCCACGCCGCCAGCACCCCACCGACCGCCAGCCAGGCGCCCGTCGCCGGGCCGGCCACGGGCCCGGCCGCGTCCACCGCCAGGTACCCCGCCACCAGCGCCGGAACGGCCATCAGGACCCGCCGGTCCCGTCGGACGAGGCCGGGCAGCAAGACGGCGGCCACCGCCAGGGCGGTGACGCCGACGACCCGGGGGGCCCACTCCAAGGCACGCGGCGGCCAGCTGCGCGCGATGGGGAGCATGGACGCGGCGAGGACGAGCAGCAGGGCCCAGCGCACCCCTCGATCTCGCGGGACGCCCAGCGGCGCGTCCCCGACCCGAGCAGGCTCGCCAGCGCGCGTGGTCCGGAGGCGCCTGCGGGCGCGCCACGGCGCCGCCGCGCCGACCGCAGCCGCCCAGCGAGCGGCTCCTCCGGCCACCTCCGCCATCTCGCACGCCGGCCGCAGGCGGACCTCGACGGCCGACGCCGTGTCCGGCACCCCGTCGTAGCGCCCCACAGGCAGGTCCCCGACCACCGCCACCGACCCGGCGGTCAGGTCGGCACCGGCGCGCTCGGCCTGGCGGACCAGGGCGAGCCTCGCCAGGTCGGCGAAGGAGGCGGCGAGTGCCCGGTGACGCTCGGACGGCTCCGCTCCGCTGGCGACGGGAGCGCACCCGAGCTGTTCCACCACCTCCCGGCGCCGACGGGACGAACGCCACCGACGGAACGGGCCAGCGGGATCTGACACCGCGCCGTCGTCGGCCACCACGACCATCGAGGCCAGAGCCTCGGACGACGTCGCCCCGTCCGCCAGGTCAAGCACCCCGGGCAGGTCGGTTCCGCACCACCACGCCATCTCCCGCCACAGCTCCCCCAGTCCGGTGACCGCGACCCGACCGCCTGCCACGGGCACCCCGTCCTCCCGACCCCAGGTGGTGGCCTCCAGCCCGCGACGGGTCCACGCCAGGATCAGCGCACCGTCGGGTGCGTCGGGCCCCAACAGGACCGCCGCGGCATGCGCCCGCCGGTGGTCCAGCGTGCAGATGGCGGGGACCGACCCGACCGGCCCCAGCGACTCCGCGATCCGACGATGGCCGAGCACCGCCCACTCCACCGCAGTGGGAAGCCCCCAGACGGCCCGTCCCGCGGCGGCGGCGCCACGCTCGACCGCATCCGCGAAGGCCGAGCCGGGCCCTGGGCGCTCATCGACCAGCACCAGCAGGTCGGCATCAGCCAGCACCTCCGGGCGCTCCGAGGTGCACCGCTCGAGGGCGGACCGGGCGAAACCCGCAGGCGGACCCGACCGGACCCCCGAAGCGGCGACCGCGAGCGTCCCGCCGCTCTCGACCGCGACGATGGCTTCGTGCGCGACGTCGCAGACCGACACCAGCACGCGCCGGTCGGCCTCGCTCCCGATCGGTTCCGCCTCGTTCCCCGGATCCCCGGGGCGTCTCATCCGAACGGATAGAGGACGACGGGTGCCGCCACCGTGGCGGCCGATGCCAAGACGACGAACACCAGGCCGATCAGCACGGCGATGATCAGGCTCGAGCGGCGCGTCGCCACGCCGAAGGCCACCAGGTTGGCGATGAGTCGGCTCACGTGGCGGAGCAGGATCACGGCTGCTCCTCCACGAGGGCGCGCAGCTGGTCCCGCAGGGATCGGTACATCCCCTCGGCCACCAGGCGCGACCCGAGCTCGTTGGTGTGCATGCCGTCGAAGAACACGCCGACGTCTCGATCCTCCAGGGTCGGCGTCAGATCGACGACGTCGTCGGCGAGGTGATCCCGAGCCGACGCCCAGATGGCCTCGTTGAACTCGTCACCCGCCGGATCGTCGTCGGGCTCCCCCTCCACCTTGTGGGTCCGGGTGTAGAGCGATGGCTGCCAGAACCACGCCACGGGAACCCCCTCGGCCTCCGCGAGCGCCCGACTCGCCGTTCGGGATGCCTCGTAGCGCTTCGCCGCCATCGCCCCGAACTCCTCGGCTTCCACCGTGGGGAGCGCCTTGGGCGGGTCCACCGCAGCGTCGGCGGGACCATCGGCGGGGTTGGAGCCCTGGTAGCCGAACTGGGCCAGGTCACGGTCGCCGAGCTTCTCCATGGTGGGGTCGATGGGCGCCGTCATCGAGGTCGATCGGCCCGTGTCCTGGGCCTGGAAGGCCGCCATCATCTCGTTGATGCCGTCGTAGAACACCACCAGGTCCGGTGGATCGTTCACGGCGATGTCCCATGCGAACCGGTTCGCCTCCATCCAGTGCAGGTCACCGGGGACGCCGCGGTTGACCACGTCGATGGCGATGCCGTCCTCCGATGCGAGCCGGGCGAGCTCTGAGGGGATCGTGTGCTCGTCGCGCTGGCCGATCCCGAAGGTGGTGGACCCGCCGTAGACCCAGACGACCAGCCGCCGGCAGTCGCACGCGGCCGGCGTCCAGCTGGTCCGCGCCCCGTCGACGACGTTGACGTAGCGGGAGTGCGCGTCCCGCAGCCGAGGGTTGCGCGTCGGATCGAACCCGATCGTCATGTACCAGTTGATGTCCTGCTCGTAGTCCTGGGACCAGGGAGAATCCTCGAAGACGGTCGGCGCGTGGTAGGTGGGTCCCTTCGTCTCGTCCTCGAAGCCCTTGGTGGGGATCGCGGCGAACGCGAGGATTGCCGCCACCAGCACGACCGGAACGGCCACGATCTGGCGCACCCGGAACCAGAGGGTCGGCCGGAGGACCGCCGGGTCCGCCGCCCACGGGCTGGCCGGTTGCAGATCGCGCCGGCCGCGCTCGATCCAGGCGGTGGCCCCAGAGGCCGACCGAGGTGCGGCGAGGGGGTCGATCCGGAAGATGCGGTGCGCGACCCACGGCAGGATGACCACGAACACCCCGAGCGCCAGGAAGCACACGCGGGAAACGGCGCTGCCCACCGCTCGGCTGAAGCGGTCCACCGGGCCTTGGAAGCGGTCGCCGAGCGAGCACACGACCAACGCCACCACGAAGCCGATGGCGGTCAGGACCAGCGGTGCTGCCACGGCCAGCGTCTGGCGCCCGCGGATGGTGGCCAGGATCTGGAGCACGATCACCGGTGGGATGGCACCGTCGTGCCCCTCGGGCAGACCGGGAACCGGCGGGAAGCCCCGGACCACCCAGGTGGCGAGGAGGATCGTGCCGACGAGCCACAGACCCGGCGACCGGCCGCCGCACGCCGCAGCCACGCCACCCGCCCCCAGCGCGATGAGTAGTCGGAGCCACCAGCGGGTGGGGATCCGGCCCACCACCACCACGGCGATCGAGCCCACCACCCCGACGGGGAACGACCGGACGACCCACTCCGACTGGACGATCTCCATGGTCCGCAGGAACGGACCGGTGACCGCGATGAGGATCGCCAGCAGGTCGCGCACGAGCCGCCCCGGCTCGCCCGGTGGGACTCCCGGGGCCTGGTCCCACGACCCCGGCGGGCGGGTCCCCTCAGGCGCCTCGGCATCGAGCAGTGCGGTCATCGGGACCCCGTTCCCTCGAGCTCGACCAGGCAGTCCTCGAGGACCAGCAGGTCCAGCCCGGCGCGACGGGCGGAGGCCAGGGCATCCTCCGGCGTGCACACGATGGGCTCACCGGCGACGTTGAAGGACGTGTTGAGCAGCACCGGGCACCCGGTCCGGTCGCTCCACGCCTCCAGCAGGCCGCAGAACTCGGGGTTCGTTGCGCCGTCGACGGTCTGCACCCGCGCCGAGCCGTCGATGTGGGTGCAGGCAGGGATCTGCGACCGACGCACCTGGACGCGGTCCGTGAACGCTTCCGGCTCCCGATCGACGGGCTCGCGCCGGGAGGCCGCGACCTGGGACGTGAACAGCATGTAGGGCGAGGGGCCGTCGAGGTCGAACCAGGCACTGGCCTGGTCGGAGAGCACCGCCGGGGCGAACGGGCGGAACGACTCGCGCCCCTTCACCCGCACGTTCAGGTCGCGCTGGACGCGGTCGCCCCGAGGGTCGGCGAGGATCGAGCGGTGGCCGAGGGCTCGGGGCCCGAACTCCATCCGCCCTTGGAACCAGCCGACCACATCGCCGTCGGCGAGCCGCCGGGTGACCTCGTCCTCGCGGTCGCCGGCACCGATCCGTTGGTGCGGGACGCCCTGCGCCCGCAACCAGCCTGCGACCTCCTCTGCGGAGAACGCCGGGCCGAGGAAGGCGCCGGACATGCCGTCGCCACCCGCGGCGACCGGCGGCTTCGGCACCCCCTCCACCTCGTGCGTGTACCAGAGGGCCGCTCCGAGGGCCGAACCTGCGTCACCGGGCGACGGCTGGACCCAGATGTCATCGAACAGCCCGGTGCCGCGCAACCGACCGTTCGCCACGCAGTTCAGGGCGACCCCGCCCCCCAGGCAGAGGACATCCGCCCCGGTGAGCTGCTTGGCGTGACCGGCCATCGCGAGGACGGCCTCCTCCACGACCTCCTGCACCGACCGGGCCAGGTCCGCGTCGCGCTGCGTCGGCGGCGAGCCGCTCGGTGTCGGCGGCCCTCCGAACAGCGACGCCAGCGAGCGCGACCGCACGGCGCCGCCGGACCACCAGTCGACGAGACGGGCATCGACCCGGACCGAGCCGTCGGCGTCCACCGCCACGACGTCCGCCAGCGCGTCCCGGTACACCGGTTCGCCGAACGGGGCCAGGCCCATCAGCTTGTACTCGCCGTCGTTGGCGGCGAACCCGCACCAGACGGTGGCCAGCGTGTACAGCAGGCCGAGCGAATCCGGGTACCGCTGCTCGGCCAGCAGGTCCAGCCGCGTGCCCACCCCCTCGCCCACCGTCGCGGTCGACCACTCGCCGATGCCGTCCACCGTGAGCACAGCGGCCCGCTCGTGACCCGAGGGGTGGAACGCCGCGGCGGCGTGGCTCAGGTGGTGCTCCGCGTAGCGAATCCGCGGGGCGCGCCGGGCCCCCAGCGAACGAAGCGCCTTCTCGATCCGGTAGCCCACCATCAGGTTTCGCTTGGTCAGGACGGGAAGGTCCGATGCGAACGACCACAGCGCTTTGGGGCCGCGGCGCTGGCGGGCGGCGAGGACGCGGCTGACCACTCCGAACGGCTTCTCGTGCAGGACGACGGCATCGAGATCGTCGGGTCCGATGCCGGCGATGGCGAGGCACGAGGCGATCGCGTGGACCGGGAGATCGTTCTCGTGCTTGCGGCGGGTGAAGCGCTCCTCCTCTGCTGCGGCCACCACCACACCATCGGACACCAGTGCCGCCGCTGCGTCGTGGTAATCGAAGCTCACGCCGAGTACGTGCACCAACCGGTCCCCCTCCACCTCGTTGCGCACCATCATGCCGCACCTCGAGCGATCCGGGGGGTTGGGCGGCCGGCGCGGGTAGCCTGCGGCCGTGGACGACGGGATCTCGCGATGACCGCGACGGTGGTTCCACGCGCCCGACGGCGCCTGGCGGCGGCGGTCCCGCCCCCCGTGAAGGTGCGCCTGGTGGAGGCCGAGGTCGCCCGGTTC
>CALANQ010000141.1 GCA_937926025.1 uncultured Acidimicrobiales bacterium | reverse complement strand
GGTCATCCCTCTGCGTCGGCGCCCTTCTCGCCGGAGCCGACGACCTCGGGGTACAGGTGCTCGAGGGTGCCGGGCTCGATGCGGCTGGCATCGATGAAGCGGTCGACGTCGTCCTGCTTGAGGCGGATCACGCGACCGAAGCGGTAGCCGGCGATCTGGCCTTCATCGATGAAGCGGTAGAGCGTGCGAGGGGTGATGCCGAGGTACTTGGCAGCTTCTGCCGTGCTCAGCCATTGGATCGGGGTGGACATGTCGGACATGGTAACGCCCTCAAGCACTTTCATGGTGCACCATGCCCTCCGCTGCCTTTCGCAGATCACCCTTTTCGGGTGACGCTGCGGTCGGCGTGAGCCGGTGCTCCCCCGAGGCTGCTGCCCATCGGTAGCACCGGTTTATTGACCAGCACCGGCGGACACGCTGCGACCCATGTCGATCACCGAGCGTGTCCCCCGCATCGCCCTGCTCACCACCGATCGTCCGGACTGGCCCGGCGCCGAGCACGTGCTCTGGTGCGCCACGCCGTCGCAGCTGGCCGTGCAGGTGCGACGGCACGCCCCGTGGATCGTCCTGATCGATCCCGCGGTGGACGGGGTCGACGCCGCGTTCGTCCTGGCCGTCCGAGCCCGCAGCGCGGTGGTCCTGGTGGGGACCGCCACGGCGCCCGGACCGGCCACCGTGGCGACGGTGGCCGCGATCCCCCGGAGCCGGGCGGAGCTGGTGGCCGCCGCCGCGACCGCCCTGACCGCCTCCTGGCCACCGGCCGAGGAGCACACCTCGACCGACCGACCGGCACCGCTCATCGCCGTAGTGGGGACACCGGGGGCGCCGTCCGAGCCCACCGCGGCCGGCATCGCCGGCGCGCTCGGCGCCACCGGCGGCGAGCTCGGCGACATCGTGCTGGCCGACTGGACGCTCGACGCCTCGCACCGCCACCGCCACGCCCTGGACCCGGACCAGCCCGGCCTCTCCGAGCTGATCGCCGCCAGCCGCTTCGGCCCGGCGTCGCCGACGGTCGCGCGGGAGGCGACGCACCTGACCGACGGCGGCTATCGCCTCCTCCCGGGTCTGCGGCGCCACGCCGACTGGATCACGGTGGGACCGGAAGCGGCCGCCAATGCCCTGGCCGCCGTCCGAGCCACGTCGGGCCTGGTGGTGGTCCACGCCGAGCCCGACCTCGAAGGCGAGCGCGACACCGGCTCCTTCGACATCGAGGACCGCAACGCGCTCGCCCGGACCGCCGTGTCCCGGGCCGACCTGGTGGTCGTCGCCGGCAGCGCCAGCCAGCGGGGCGACGCCGTGGCCGCCACCCTGGCGAGGCTCCAGGCGTTCGGGACGCCCGAGGCGCGGCTGGCGGTGGTCCGGCCCCAAGTGGTCCGGTGGACCCGGCGGCGCCCACCTGCGGACCC
>CALANQ010000140.1 GCA_937926025.1 uncultured Acidimicrobiales bacterium | reverse complement strand
TCTGGACCTCCACCTGCGCCACGGGTTCGGCGCCCCCGAGATCGCCGACGCGCTCGACGTCACGCCCAACAACGCCCACCAGCTGCTCTTCCGGATGAAGAAGAACCTCGCCGCCGGCGTGCGGGCGTGGGTGCTGGTGAAGGGCGGTCGTCCCTCGTGCGTAGGGCTGCGCGCGTTGCTCGAGGCCGCAGGCATCGACCGTTTCGGCAAGGACGCCGCCAAGGTCATCGGCCGCCACGTCGACGACTGCGAGGACTGCACCCGGCGCCAGGCCGCGGTCCTGGATCCGGCCGGCCTGTTCGCCGCCGCCCCGATCCTGGTGATGGCACCCGCGCTCCGCCGTGCGGTGGCCGAGGGGCTCCACGCCGACGGCGTGCCGATCGACGCCGATGCCCCGCCCGCGCCGAGCACGCCGCCCCCAGGCCCCACCGATCCGCCGCCCTCGGCCGAGGTCGGGCCTGCGACCGAGCCGGACCCGCCTCCGGACCGCCGTCGGCGGCGAGCCGTCCTGGCGGTGCTGGTCCTGGTCCTGATCGCGGCGGTCATCGGGGTCGGCGTGGCTGCGTCGGACAGCGAGGAGGACCTCACCACCACCGGCACCTCGGTGCCTGGGCCCACCACCGAGCCCGACACCACCACCACCGGCGACCCGGAACCGGCGACGACCACCGCGAAGGTCCTGCCCGCCCCCGCCCCCACCTCCACCACCGCCGGCACCCTCGTGGCGTCGCCCCACCCCACCGAGCCGCGGGCCGGCACCACGGTCCCCGTGCCGTCCACCTTCGCCCCGAACCCGGTGACGCCCACCTCGGCGCCGCCCGCCGCCCCCACCACCACGGCGGCGCCGGCCCCGACCGTCGACTCGTTCACGGCCACGGCGCTGGGCGAGGGCGGCAGCTGCACCAACACCGAGTGGGGCACCAGGCTGTCGTGGACCACCACCCACGCCACCAGCGTGTCCATCGCCGCCACCACCGTCACCACCCAGTCCGGGCTCGCCCCCGACGGCAGCCGCACGGTGTGCCGACCGACCCCGGGCATGCCGCCCGGAGGCTGGAAGCTCACCGCCTCGGGACCGGGCGGAACGGCCTCGGCGACGGCGTGAGCGCGATGCTCCCCGAGCACGCGTAAGAGGCCCGCAGGTCGCCGGTCAGGAGGGGCCACACCCACCCCACCACGAGGAGACCCACCATGCGCACCACCCTGCTCGGCCTCACGGCCGCCGCCGTCCTCACCGCCGGCACCCTGCTCGCCAGCCCCGCCGGCGCCATCGACCATTCGCGTCATCCGATCGCCGACACTCCGGACGACGGACGCATGCAGCCGGGACGTCCGTCCGCCCGGGTCAGTCTCCGGGCGGGATGAGGTTGCGGAGCAGGTCCACCAGGGTGCCGGCGAGGTCCGGCGTCTTGGGCAGCGGCAGGACCAGCTGCTCCACCGGCTCCTTGTAGACGGCCGCCTTGTGCAGCCGCTGGAGGCGGATCTGCTGGCTGGCCTTGAGGCGGATCGGCGAGACCCGTGCGGTCCACGCCGGTCCGCCGAACGCCGGGCCCTTCGTGACGTTGATCTCCCGGACGCCCAGGCGGTGGGCCTCGGCCCGGAGGCGGGCCACGTCGAGCAGGCGGGCGGCCTCGTCGGGGATGGGCCCGTAGCGGTCCTCCCACTCGGCACGGATGTCCACCACCTGGTCGTCGGTGGTGACCTCGGCCAGGCGGCGGTAGGCCTCCAGCCGCAGCTCCTCCTTCGGCACGTAGTCCGCCGAGAGGTTGGCGTCGAGCGGCAGGTCGAGCTTGATCTCGGCGGGCTCGCGGATCGGCTCGCCCTTCAGCTCCTGGACGGCTTCATGGACCATCGACACGTACAGGTCGTAGCCCACCGCCGAGATGTGGCCGCTCTGGCCGGTGCCCAGCAGGGTGCCGGCGCCGCGGATCTCCAGGTCCCGCATGGCGATGCGGAAGCCCGAGCCCAGCTCGGTGGCCTCGCCGATGGTCTTCAGCCGCTCGTAGGCGTCCTCGCTGAGCGACACGTCGCGGGGGTGGAACAGGTAGGCGTAGGCCCGCTGCCCGGATCGGCCGACGCGGCCCCGCAGCTGGTGCAGCTGGCCCAGCCCGAGGCGTTCGGCCCGGTCGACCACCAGGGTGTTCACCGACGGCATGTCGATGCCGGACTCGATGATGGTGGTGCAGACCAGCACGTCGAACTCGCCCTCCCAGAAGTCGAGCACCACGCGCTCGAGGGTGCCCTCGTCCATCTGGCCGTGCGCCACCGCCACCCGGGCCTCGGGCACCAGCTCCCGCAGCTCGCGGGCCTTGTCCTCGATGTCGCGCACCCGGTTGTGCACGAAGAACACCTGCCCCTCGCGCAGCAGCTCGCGGCGGATG
>CALANQ010000139.1 GCA_937926025.1 uncultured Acidimicrobiales bacterium | reverse complement strand
CCGCCAGTCCACCACCACCGGCTCCTGGTTGGGGTCCGACACGGCGAGGCGGCCGATGTAGAAGGTGTCGCCGCCCTCGTCGGCCTCCTGGTCGATGCGCCCGAACAGCAGCGATGCGTCACCGAGGTGCAGCTGCGTGAGCCGGTGGATGACCGTGTCGAAGATGACCTCGCGCTCGAACCGGGCCTGCTCGGTGCCGCCCTTGCCGACCTCGACCATGCCCTTCAGGCGGTTGGCCGACGAGCGCGCCTGCTCGAGGCAGTCGTACGCACGGTCGATGTAGGCCTGCTCGGCGGCCAGGTCGGGATGGATCGCCATGGTTCGTTGGGAGGTACCTGAGGTGTGGCGGACCCCTTTTCAGGGGATTCGAAAGTTTAGCCCCGACCACCCCGCTCCCCACCCGTCAGCACCGGGCGGGTCCTCCGCGCCCGTCCGGCCTCAGGCGCCGGGATCCTCGCCGATCTCCCGGAGCGCGTCCCGCAGCGCCATCCGGATGCGGCGCGCCTCCGCCGGCAGCAGGTGGGCCACGAGCCCCTCCCCGGGCCGGCCGATCTCGTCGACCGTGAGGACCACGCGGGGCTCGGCGTCGTCGTAGTCGTCGGCGATGGCGATGGCCCACGACACCGGGGTCAGGTCCGGGTCGTCGGCCACGACCGGATCGAGGAGCGGGTCGAACGGGTGGTCGTCGATCGATCGGCGCATCCCCGCATCCAACCACGGTGGGACGCCGATGGCGCCGGCCCACCGGTCTGGCGGCCCACCGGTGTGGCGGCCGCCGGGGTCAGCGCAGCCAGCTGGGGGTGGCGGGAGCGGCGTCGAGCTCGCGCCGCGAGGTCCACGACCGCACCACCACCTCGATGGCGCCGTCGCGCCGCTCCGGCGGCAGGGAGAACGCGGCGCGCAGATCGGCCTCGAGCGCGTCGCGTCCGGCCTGGTCCAGCTCGGCGCGCAGGTCGAGGATCGCTCGTTCCATGTCGGGGTTCACCCTCAACCGATCGGACCTCGGCCGTCCGCCATGAGCGCGATCGGTGGAACGGGCCATCGGACCTAGTCGGGCTTGGGGCCGGTCCGGAGCCCGCCGGTAGCGTGGCCGCGATGGTCAGCGCCGACGCCCCGTTCCTCCGTGCCTGCCGGTGCGAGCCGCACGACCGGGTCCCGGTGTGGTTCATGCGCCAGGCCGGCCGCTCCCTCCCGGAGTACCGGGCCATCCGCGGCAGCGGGTCCATCGTGACGGCGATCCGCACCCCCGATCTGGCCACCGAGATCACCCTCCAGCCGGTGCGGCGCTACGGCACCGACGCCGCCATCCTCTACTCCGACATCGTCACGCCCATCGAGGCCATCGGCTTCGGCGTCGACGTGGCCCCCGGCGTCGGCCCGGTGGTGGAGCAGCCGTTCGCATCGAAGGCGGACCTGGACCGCATCCGCCCCCTGGACCCCGAGGCCGACACGCCGTTCGTGCTGGAGACGGTGCGCAACCTGGTGCGGGAGCTGGGCGACGTCCCGCTCATCGGGTTCGCCGGTGCCCCGTTCACGGTGGCGTCGTACCTGGTCGAGGGGCGGCCCAGCCGCACCTACGAGAAGACCAAGGCCCTCATGTACACCGACCCCGAGCTGTGGTTCGCGCTGCTCGACCGGCTGGCAGACCTGGCGCTGGCGTCGCTGCAGAGCCAGGTGGCCAACGGCGCGTCCGCCGTGCAGCTGTTCGACTCGTGGGCGGGGGCGCTGTCGCCGTCGGACTACGTGCGCTACGTGCAGCCGGCGTCGCAGAAGGTGCTGGAGGGCATCGCGTCCACGGGCGTGCCCCGCATCCACTTCGGGGTCAACACCGGCGAGCTCCTCACCCACATGCGAGACGCCGGCGCCGACGTCATGGGCATCGACTGGCGGCTCGACCTCGACGACGCCCGCACGCGCCTCGGCGACGCCACCGCCCTCCAGGGCAACCTCGACCCCGTCGCCGTCCTGGCCGGTGCCGACGTGGCGCTGGAGCGGTCGCGCGACGTGCTCCGCCGGGCGGGCGGCCACCGCGGCCACATCTTCAACCTCGGGCACGGGGTGCTCCCCGACACCGACCCCGAGGTCCTCGAGCGCGTGGTGGAGCTCGTCCACGCCGAGGGCACCGTGGCATGAGCGCGTCGACGCCCGACGGGCGCATCGGCGTCGTCGTCATGGCGTACGGCACGCCGGCCACGCCCGACGACGTCGAGCCGTACTACACGCACATCCGCCGGGGCCGGCCGCCCACCCCCGACCAGCTCGCCAACCTGCAGATTCGCTACGACGCGCTCGGCGGCACGTCCACGCTCGCCGCCCGCACGGCGGACCAGGTGGCCACCATCGCCGCCGCGCTCGACCGGCTCCAGCCGGGCCGCTTCACCACCGCGCTCGGGCAGAAGCACGCGTTCCCGTTCATCGAGGACGGTGTCGCCACCCTCGCCGAGACCGGGGTCCGCTCCATCATCGGCGTGGTGCTCGCCCCGCACTACTCCGGGTTCAGCGTCGGCGAGTACCAGTCCCGGGTCGCTGCGGCCGCCGCCGAGGCCGGCCTCCCGTCGGCGGCCATCGAGCGCTGGCACGACCTTGCCGAGTACCGGGCGTTCCTCGCCGCCGCCGTGCGCGACGGCCTGGTCGGCCTGCCCCCGCGGACCGAGGTGGTGTTCACGGCGCACTCGCTCCCCGAGCGGGTCCTCGACGGCGACCCGTACCCCAACGAGCTGCGCGCCTCGGCCGAGGCCGCCGCCGCCCTGGTCGGGGTGCGCGAGCGGGGCATCATCGACGGTCCCCGGTCGCTCGACGACGCCCGGTGGTCCATCGCCTGGCAGAGCGCGGGCGCCACACCCGAGCCGTGGCGGGGCCCCGACATCCTCGAGGTCATCCGGGAGCGGGCCGCCAACCGGGAGGTCGCCGGCATCCTCGTGTGCCCCCAGGGGTTCGTCTCGGACCACCTGGAGGTCGCGTACGACCTCGACATCGAGGCCGCCCGCGTGGCGGCCGACGCCGGCATCGCCTTCGCCCGCACCCGGGTGCTCAACGACGATGCCGTCGTCCTCGACGCCCTCGCCGCCCGCATCGCCGCGGTGGCACCGATGGTGCCGGCTCGATGATGGAGCACGTCGCCGTCGTCGGTGGCGGCATCACCGGGCTCACCGCCGCCTACCGCCTGTCGCAGGCCGGCGTGCACGTCACGGTGATCGAGCCCGATCGGTTCGGCGGGAAGCTGCAGACCTCCGTGGTGGCCGGCCGGGCGGTCGACGAAGGCGCCGACGCGTTCCTCCTCCGGGTGCCGTGGGCACTGGCCCTCTGCCACGACCTGGAGCTCGACGGCGAGCTGATCTCCCCGGCGGAACGCAGCGCGCAGCTCTTCCTCGACGGCGACCGGAAGCCGATGCCCGAGGGCCACGTGATGGGCGTCCCCACCGACCTCGACGCGCTGGCTGCCAGCGGGGTGGTCTCCGCCGCCGGCGTCGAGCGGGTCCGGGCGGACCTGACCCTGCCGGCGGACCCGGCCGACCCGGCTCTCGTGGGGGGCGACGTCGCCGTGGGCCCGTACCTCCGGCGCCGCCTCGGCGACGAGGTGGTCGACCGGGTGATCGACCCGCTCCTCGGCGGCATCAACGCCGGCGACACCTCCGTCATGAGCCTCGCTGCCGTGGTGCCGCAGCTCGACGCCGCCGCCCGCTCCGGCGATCCCAGCCTGATCCGCTCCTGCCTGGCCCAGCGAGACCGGGCCCTCGCCGCCAGCGGTGGCTCCGGCGCCGTCGTCAGCGCCGTGGACCAGCCGGCGGCCGCCCCGCCGGTGTTCGCTGCGCCCATCGGCGGCATGGCCCGCCTCATCGACGCCCTGCTCGCCCTGATGCCCGGCATCGACCGGCGCGAGGGACGGCGGGTCGACGCCATCGAGCGGCGCACCGCAGGCGGCGTCGATCGCGTGCAGATCGCGCTCGACGACGGCAGCACGCTCGACGCCGATGCCGTCATCGTCACCTGCCCCGCGCACGCCGCCGCACCGCTCCTGGCCGAGGTCGCACCCGAGGCGTCCTCCGCGTTCAGCGCCATCGACCACTCGTCGGTGGCCATGCTCACGCTGGCGTTCGAGGGCTCGGACCTGGGCGACACCACCGGCGCCAGCGGCTGCCTCGTGCCGCGGAGCCAGGGCACGCTCGTGACCGCCGTCTCCTTCGCCACGTCCAAGTGGGCCCAGCTGCGCGACCCGGCGCGGGGCGACGTCATCCTGCGCACCTCGGTGGGCCGCGTCGGCGATCTCCGCTTCGGCGACCTCGACGACGCCGTCCTCACCGAGCGCGTCCTGGCGGACCTGGATCGCATCATCGGCGTCTCGGGCGCCCCCTCCGAGGTCCGCATCGGCCGCTGGATGCGCGCCCTCCCGCAGTACGCCGTCGGCCACCTCGACCGCATGGACGCCGTCGACGCCGTCCTCGCCGACGGCCCCGTCCAGGTCGCCGGCATGGCCCTGCGCGGCGTCGGCATCCCGGCCTGCGTCCGCTCGGCCGAGGACGCGGTGGCCCGCCTCGGCGTGTCGTGGCCCACCCGCCGGGGCCTCACCAGCTGACGCCGCACCCCGCCGATCAGGCCGACGACTCCTGACCCCCGTGTCCGGTGCGCCAGACTCGTCCGCTGATGTCCGAGCCGCCCCCCTCCTCGAGCGATGACCCCGAGGTCGCGATCCACGTGACCGAAGAGGTCGACGAGATCGGCCGGGTCGCGTCCATCACCACCCTCACCGGGGAACCGGAGCAGGTCGACTGGGACCCCGACGACGGCGACCCGTTCCTCGTCCTGCGCAAGCTGGCGGAGGACGCGGTCCCCGAGGGCGAGGTCCCCGACATCGACCGGTTCGTGCCCTGGCCGCTGCGGCTCTACCACCAGCCCGGCCTGCGGGCCGTGGTGGCCGGGCTCCTGCTGGCCGCCTCGCTTCCGCCGTGGGGCTGGTGGCCGCTGGCGTTCCTCGGCATCGCCATCATCGACCGGCTCCTCGCCGGCACCACCTGGAAGCAGCGCCTCCTCCGCGGGTCCGTGGTGGGCTGGACCCTGTTCACCCCGACCATCGTGTGGATCAGCCAGCTCACCGCCCCGGGCTACGTCATCGCCGTGCTGTTCTTCGGGTTCCTCCTGGGCGCGTTCTGCAGCGCGGTGCCACCGCGGGCCGGGCGGGCCCTCGGGCTGATCGGCGTGTGGATCCTGTGCGAGTCGCTGCGCACCGCGTGGCCGTTCGGCGGCGTGCCGCTCTCGCTCCTGGCCGTCGGCCAGGTGGCCGGGCCGCTCGCCGGGGTCGCCCGGATCGGGGGCGTGCTCGGCATCGCCGGGGTCACGGTCGCGCTGGGCATCGCCCTGTCGGCCCTGGTCACCGGCCAGTGGGTCAAGGCGGGAGCGCTGGTGGCGGCGGCCCTCGTGGTGGTCGGCATCGCCGCCGTCGCCCCCACCGGCCACGGCACCGGCAAGGAGATCGAGGTCGCGTTCGTGCAGGGCGGTGGACCCCAGGGCACGCGGGCCATCAACACGGACCGCCGCAAGGTGTTCGAGCGCCACCTCGACGCCAGCGAGGAGGTCCCGGCCGGCATGGACCTGGTCCTGTGGCCCGAGAACGTGGTCGACACCGACTTCGACGTGCAGGACGCCGAGGAGGGCCAGGAGCTGCAGGCGCTGGCCCGCCGCCTCGACGCCCCGCTGTCGGTCGGCACCGTCGAGGGCGTGAGCGACACGGAGTTCCGCAACTCGCAGCAGGTGCTCGACGCCGACGGCAACTGGGGCGACCGCTACGTGAAGGTGCAGCGGGTCCCCTTCGGCGAGTGGGTGCCGTTCCGGTCGCTGATCGAGCAGGTCGCCCCGGACACGCTGGCCGAGCGCGACGCCACCATCTCCCACCAGTCGGGCCTGCTGCGCACCGATGCCGCCCCGCTGGCCACCGCGATCTCGTGGGAGGTGTTCTTCGGGCACCGCGCCCGGGCGGCGGTCGAGGCCGGCGGCCAGGTCCTCTACAACCCCACCAACGGCTCGACCTACACGGGCACCTTCGTGCAGACCCAGCAGGTCGCGTCGTCCCGTCTCCGCGCCATCGAGAACGGTCGCTGGCTGGTGCAGGTCGCCCCCACGGGGTTCAGCGCCTTCATCACGCCCGACGGCAAGGTCGAGCAGCGCACGGGCACCCGCGAGCGCGCCGTGCGCCACCAGGCCGTCGAGCTGCGCACCGGCTTCACCTGGTACACCCGCTTCGGCGACGCCCCGCCCCGCGCCGTCGCCGTCCTGCTCCTCGCCGCCGCCTGGGCCCTCGCCTACCGCCAGATCCGCCGCCGCACCCACCCCATCGGGTCACCCACGCTCGCCCAGCAACCACCCGTGACCTGACCACCCGTGACCGGGTCGCCCGCCGGCCCCACGACCACCACCCCATCGGGTCACGAACGGTTGCCCAGCAGCCACCTGTGACCCGATCGGTTCGGGTCAGGGGGCGGGGACCTCGAGGAGGAGGGTGACGGGGCCGTCGTTCACCAGCGACACGGCCATGTCGGCGCGGAAGCGGCCGGTGGCCACCGTGGCGCCGAGGGAGCGGAGCTCGTCGCAGAGCGCCTCGATGAGCGGCTCGGCCTGCTCGGGGCCGGCGGCCTGCACCCACGACGGGCGGCGGCCCTTGCGGGTGTCGCCGTAGAGCGTGAACTGCGAGACGACCAGGACCTCGCCGCCCACGGCCTCGACCGGCAGGTCCATCCGCCCGTCGGCGCCCTCGAAGACCCGGAGGTGCCACACCTTGGCGGCCAGCGCCCGGGCCTCGTCCGCACCGTCGTCGTGGGTGACGCCGACCAGCACGCACAGGCCCGGGCCGATGGCGCCGGTGACCTCGTCGCCCACGGTGACCGATGCCCGGGTGACCCGCTGGACCAGTGCTCGCATGGCCCGATCCTGCCCCACCGGAACGTGACTCCTGGCACTCCGTGCCGGGAATCGGCCGAAAAATCGGGCGGTTGGACCATCGCTGGGCGTTCGCTCGCTTGACCAGTGGGTCAACAACCCGAAAGGCTGGTGGGTTCATGGCCTCCGCTGACCGTCCCCTTCGCATCGCGCTCCTCGCCTACCGGGGGAAGCCCCACTGCGGTGGCCAGGGCATCTACGTCCGCCACCTGTCCAAGGCGCTGGTGGATCTGGGCCACACCGTCGAGGTGTTCGGCGGCCCGCCCTACCCGGAGCTGGACCCCCGGGTGAAGCTCACCAAGCTGCCCAGCCTGGAGATCTACAACGACTACTTCCCGATGCGCCAGCCCGGGTTGTGGGAGCTGAAGAACTGGAAGGACTGGCTCGAGGTGGCCACGTTCACCTTCGGCACCTTCCCCGAGCCGCTGGCGTTCACCATGCGCGCCTGGGACGAGCTCAAGGGCCGCGTCGACGAGTTCGACATCGTCCACGACAACCAGTCGCTGGGGTTCGGCCTGCTGGCCATCGAGCACGAGGGCCTGCCGGTCATCGCCACCATCCACCACCCCATCACGGTGGACCGCCGCCTGGAGATCGAGCACGCCCAGGGCTTCCTGAAGAAGTTCAACCTGCGCCGCTGGTACGCCTTCGTCGACATGCAGACCGAGGTGGCCCGGCGCCTGAAGCGGGTCATCACCGTGTCGGAGAACTCCTTCAAGGACATCCACGCCGACCACAAGGTCGACACCGATCGCATGCACATCGTGCCCGTGGGCGTCGACCCGGAGATGTTCCTGCCGGTCGAGGGCGTGGAGCGCAAGCCCGGCATGTTCATCACCACCGCCAGCGCCGACGTGGCCATGAAGGGCCTGCGCTACCTGCTGGAGGCCGTGGCCAAGCTGCGGGTCGAGCGCCCCGACATCACCCTCACCGTCATCGGCAAGGCCAAGCCCGGCGGCGAGTCCGCCCGCACCATCGACGAGCTGGGCCTCTCCGACGTCACGTTCGTGTCGGGCGTGTCCGACGAGCGCATCGTGGAGCTGTACTCGGAGGCCGAGATCGCCGTCGTGCCGTCGCTCTACGAGGGCTTCAGCCTCCCGGCCATCGAGGCCATGAGCTGCGCCATCCCGCTGGTGGCCACCACCGGCGGCGCCGTGCCCGAGGTCGTGGGCCCCGACAACGAGACCGCCTTCCTGGTGCCTCCGGGCGACAGCGAGGCGCTGGCCGTCAAGCTGGCGTACGTGCTGGACAACCCCGAGATCGGCCGCACGGTCGGCCTGGCCGGGCGCCAGCGGGTCATCGACCACTGGAGCTGGCGGCACACCGCGGAGAAGACCGTCGACGAGTACCGCGCTCGCCTGGCCCAGAAGTAGCCGGGACCGCACATGCTGACCGTCGAGTTCGACCGCCTGAACCTGAAGCCCGGGGACCTGGTCCTGGACATGGGCGCCGGCGCCGGCCGCCACGCCTTCGAGGTGTACCGCCGGGGCGCCCACATCATCGCCCTCGACTACTCCCTGGCCGACCTCAAGGACTGCTCCGGCCTGTTCAGCGCCATGGAGGAGGCCGGCGAGGCTCCGGCCGGCACCCACTGGGCCACCGTCAACGGCGATGGCACCGGCCTGCCCTTCGGCGACAACACGTTCGACCACATCATCTGCTCCGAGGTCATGGAGCACATCCCCGACGACAGCGCCGCCGCCGCCGAGCTCACCCGGGTGCTCAAGCCGGGCGGTCTGCTGGCGGTCACGGTGCCGACGTTCCTGCCCGAGCGCATCTGCTGGGCGCTGAGCGACGAGTACCACGCCCCGTTCGTGGCGGGCGGCCACGTCCGCATCTTCACCGAGGCCGAGCTGAAGACCCGCTTCATCGCCGCCGGCCTGGTGCCCGAGGGCACCCACCACGCCCACGCCCTGCACACGCCGTACTGGTGGCTGAAGTGCGCCGTCGGGCCCACCAACGACGACAACCCGCTGGTGAAGGCCTACCTCGGCCTCCTCACCTGGGACATCATGAAGGCCCCCAAGGTCACCCGCTGGACCGAGAAGGCGCTGAACCCGGTGCTGGGCAAGAGCCTGGTGCTCTACGCCCGCAAGCCTGCGGCGGACCGCTCGCCCGCTGCCGTCGGGGAGCCGGTCGGTGCCTGAGATCACCGTCCCCGAAGTCGCCGGCGTGATCACCGCGTCGGAGGTGCAGGCCACCGTCGACGCCATCGCGGCCTGGCAGCCCCCCAACGGGATGATCCCGTGGTACCCGGGCGGCCACGCCGATCCGTGGAACCACGTGGAGGCCGCCATGGCCCTGGCGCTGGGCGGCCGGGTCGCCGAGGCGGAGCGGGCCTACGACTGGCTGGTCGGCCTGCAGCGGCCGGACGGCTCGTGGCACCAGTACTACGTCGAGGACGGCATCGAGGACGACAAGTTCGACCTCAACGTGGTGGCCTACGTGGCCGCCGGCGTGTGGCACCACTGGCTGCTCACCGAAGACCGGGGCTTCGCCGAGGCCCTTTGGCCGGTGGTGGAGAAGGCCATCGACTTCGTCCTGGAGCTCCAGCAGCCCCGCGGCGAGATCCTGTGGGCCCGCCACGCCGACGGCACCCCGTGGCCCTTCGCCCTGCTCACCGGGTCGTCGTCGATCTGCCACTCGCTGCGCTGCGCCATCGCCCTGGCCGAGCTGCTCGGCCACGAGCGCCCCGACTGGGAGCTGTCCGCCGCCCGCCTGGCCGACGTGATCCGCCACCAGGAGGCCGACGCCTTCGCCCCCAAGCACCGCTGGGCCATGGACTGGTACTACCCGGTCCTCGGCGGCGTGATCCTGGGCGACACCGGGCGCGAGCGCCTGGCCGAGCGCTTCGACACGTTCATCGACGAAGGCCGCGGCGTCCGCTGCGTGAAGGACCGGCCCTGGATCACCGTGGCCGAGACCTGCGAGTGCGTCCTGGCCCACCTGGCCGTGGGCGAGCGCGAGACGGCGGAGCAGCTGTACTCGTGGATCCAGCAGTACCGGGTCGACGACGGCCGCTACTGGACCGGCACGGTCTACCCGGACCTGTCGCACTTCCCGGCCGACGAGCAGTCCACCTACACCGCGGCGGCCGTGGTGCTGGGCGCCGACGGCCTCTGGGGCGAGGGCCCCACCAGCGCGCTGTTCACCGATCACGACGCCGTCCTCCCGGCCCTGATCGACATCAGCGACGAAGACGCCACCATCAACGACTGAGGCCCACGGGGCGAGCCGGCCCGTCCGATCCGTTCTCGTCGTCGAACGGCACGTCGGCCGTGTCGGACGGCGACGAGAACCGCCCCCGGGTCACGCGGGGGCGGTGAGGACCCGGAGCGAGCCGACGGCGCGGCGCTCGGTGAACCCGTCGTCGAGGGCCCGGAGGTAGATCTCGTAGGGCGGGCGGCCGCCGTCGTCGGGGTTCGGGAACACGTCGTGGATGGCGAGGGTGCCGCCCGGGGCCACGTGCGGTGTCCACAGCTCGTAGTCGCGGTGGGCCGGGTCGTGACCGTGGCCGCCGTCGATGAACAGGAACCCGAGCGGCGTGGTCCAGTGCCGGCCCAACGTGGGCGAGTCGCCGACCAGGGCCACCACGGTGCCCTCTAGGCCGGCGTCGAAGATGGTGCGGCGGAACGTCGGGAGGGTGTCCATCCGGCCGATCTCCGGGTCGACCAGGTCGGCGTCGTGGTGCTCCCAGCCGGCCTGGTTCTCCTCGGATCCCCGGTGGTGGTCGAGGGCGAAGAGGATGGTGTCGGTGGCCGGGGCGGCGGCGCCGAGCCAGACGGTGGACTTCCCGCAGTACGAACCGACCTCCAGCATGGGCAGGCCGGGGACGGCGGTGGCGGCTTCGACGGCCGCGTCCCAGAGGGCGTCGCCCTCGTCGGTGGGCATGAACCCGCGGGCGGCGATGGCGGCGTCGCGCAGCGAGGAGGGCAGGACGGGAACAGCGGGTGTCACCTTCGAGACACTACGGGGCGGCGCCGGAACGGCAGAATGCCGGGGTGACCGAGCCCGCACGGCGCCCCGAGCGCCACCACGTCCCGCACATCCCGCCGGATCACGACATCCGCCGCTTCGCGCTGAGCGAGTCGATCCGCAACGGCCTGTGGTTCATCCCGTGCGTGATGGTGCTGGGCGTGAGCATCCTCGGCTGGCTCGTGGCAGAGCTGGACGAGCACACCGTCGAGGTGCCGGGGTCGTTCAAGGGCAACGCCTCCAGCGCGCAGTCGCTGCTGTCCACCATCGCGTCGTCCACCCTGGCGATGACCACGCTGGTCCTGTCCATCACCATCGTGGCCCTGCAGCTGGCCAGCCAGCAGTTCTCGCCGCGGGTGATGCGCACGTTCTTCCGCGACACCGGCACCAAGGTGGCGCTGGGCATCTTCCTCAGCACCACCGTCTACGCCCTGCTGGTGCTGCGCATCGTCATCCCGAAGGGCGACAACCGGGTGGAGTACCTCCCGGCCCTGTCGGTGACGCTGGCGTTCGTGCTGATGCTCTGCTCGCTCGGCGCGTTCGTCTACTACCTGAACCACGTGGCCCACTCGATCCGGGCCGTCTACATCATGGAGGCGGTGGCGGCCGAGACCCGCCAGGCCGTCCGCCACCGCCACGTGTCCGACGACGGCGACCCCATGGCCGGCTGGCCCACCCGGGAGCCCGATCTGGTGATCTACTCGGAGCAGCCGCCGGGGGCCATCGTCAGCATCGACGAGGACGACCTCGTCCTGCTGGCCGCGCAGCAGCACGTCGCCATCGAGGTGATCCCCCACGTGGGCGACTACCTGCCCAGCATGGTGCCGCTCGCCCACGTGTGGTCCGACGACGGCTCGCGGCCGCCCACCACAGCGGCCCAGATCACGCGCCACATCGGCCTGGGTCACGAGCGGACGATGCGCCAGGACGTGGCGTTCGGGTTCCGCCAGCTGGTCGACATGGCCGAGAAGGCGCTGTCACCGGCGGTCAACGACCCCACCACGGCCGTCCAGGCCATCGACCGCATCCACGATCTGCTGCGACGCATCGCGGTGATGCCCGACCCCAACCCCGTCTACCACGACGCCGCGGGCCGGCCCCGGCTGGTGATCCACCCCCACGACTGGGACGAGATCATCCACCTCGCCTTCGACGAGATCCGCCGCTACGGCGCCGAGTCGCTGCAGGTCCACCGCATCCTGCGCGTGGTGCTCGACGACCTGGATCAGGCGGTGGCCGAGCGCCCCGAGCGGCGGGCGGCACTCCACCAGCAGCGGGCGCTGCTGGACCGGACGGCGGCGCGGGTGTTCGTGGATCCCGAGGACCAGGCCCGCGCGGGCGTGTGGCCCATGCCCGAGACCGAGGTCTGATCGCTCAGGGCCGGAACCCCGGTCGCTAGGTGGGTGGGGCGGCGGGGAGCCGGCTCAGACGTGCTTGAGGTCGGGTTCGATGCCCGCTTCCTCGAGCTCGATGTCCTCGTCGTAGGGCGTGTGGTGATCGGCGCCGAACATGATCTTGTCGAGGAACAGGTACTTCAGGATCCACAGGGTGCCGAAGCCGGCGATGTTGGCGCCCATCACCAGGATGGTCCGCTCGGTGTCGTTGTTCCCGGCGATGTTGGTGACCAGGGCGACCATGCCGGTGGAGAGGATCCACCCGGCCACGGTGAACAGCCAGAACGGCAGGACCTCGCGCCGCATGTGGGCCCGGCCCCGCTTGCCCCACACCCAGTACTTGTTCAGGGCGAACGCCGGGATCGACGTGAGCATGGTGGCCGACAGGTTCGACTGGACCGGCGTGAGCTTCACCACGTTGAAGAAGATGATGATCAGCACCTGGGTGATGCCGACGCAGATGATCGAGGTGGCCGAGTAGCGGATGGCCCGCTGCCCGCCTTCGGTCTTCGAGTGCGCCCACAGCGCCTTGGGGTGGAACTTGCTCACGAAGCGTCGATGGTAGGGGGCGGGGACGGTCACGGTGTAGTCAATCGGTCGACCGGCGCCACCTGTGAGTCCGATCCGATGGGACGGATCGGCGGGGGCCGTGCCACCATGCCCCCATGGATCGACGACGCCGCGGACGTTGGATCGGCCTCGGACTGGTGGTGACGACGGCCCTGGCGGGCTGCGCCAGCGACGGATCCGACGCCGGGGTGACCAGCCCGCCGTCGGTCACGCAGGTCGGCAAGGGGGTCACCACCACCGGGACCGGCGACGAGCCGACCGGGCCGATGGTGGACACCGTGGTCGCCGCCTCGGTCCACGCGCCGATCCAGCTGGTGGCCCGTCCCGGAGACGACGGCCACCTGTGGCTGGCCGAGCGGGCCGGACGGGTGCGCCGCCTCGAGGTGGGCGATGACGGCCGCAGCCTGACCCCCGTGGGCGACTACGCCCTCGACATCTCGGACCAGACCACCACCGAGGCCGAGCGGGGCCTGCTCGGGATGACCTTCTCCCCCGACGGCGGGCTCCTCTACGTCAGCTCCACCGACACCGACGGGGACTCGCAGGTGGTGTCCTACGAGATGGCCGGCGACGAGGTCGAGACCTCCACCCGCAGCGTCGTGTTCTCGCAGGACCAGCCCTTCCCCAACCACAACGGCGGCCACATCGTGTTCGGCCCCGACCAGCAGCTGTGGCTGGGGCTGGGCGACGGCGGCTCAGGCGACGACCCGGACAACAACGCCCAGAACCCCGACACCTACCTCGGCAAGATGCTGCGCATCGATCCGCAGAGCGGCGACGTCGAGATCGTGGTGTCGGGCCTGCGCAACCCGTGGCGGTACTCGTTCGACACCGACGGCAGCCTGTGGATCGGCGACGTCGGCCAGAACGCCGTGGAGGAGATCGACCACCTCGCAGCGGATGACATCGACGGGGCCAACCTCGGCTGGAGCGGCTACGAGGGCAAGGGCACCTACCTCGAAGGCGACGACCGCCGTCCGGCCGATGCCGTCCCGCCGGTGTTCGAGTACCCCCACGACGACGGCAACTGCTCCGTGACCGGCGGCTTCGTCTACCGGGGCAAGGCCATCCCCGCCCTCGACGGCGCCTACCTGTTCGCCGACTACTGCGCCGGCCGTCTGCGGGCGATCCGGATGGCCGACGACGGGGCCCTCGAGCAGGAGCTGGACCTGGGCGCCGACGTCGACCACCCGGTGTCGTTCACCGAGGGGGCCGACGGCGAGCCCTACGTGCTCTCCCAGGACGGCAACATCGTGCGCCTGGTCCCGCCCGCCTGACGCGAGCGACCTGGTCCGGCCCGGCGGACCAACCGGTCAGAACGACGAGCCGGACGGTGGGGGCGGCGGCGACGACGGCCCCGGCGACGGGGGCGGGGGCGGATCGGCCGGTGGCGTGGTCGGTGCCGCTGGCGCGGCTGGCGCCGGGGGTGCCGGGGGTGCCGACGGCGGTACCGGGGCTTCGGCGGCCGAGGCGTCGGGCGGCGGCGCGGCCGTCGGCGCCACGGCCGCGACGGGAACGAAGCGGGCGGCTTCCTCGGCCTCGAACAGCTTCCACGAGGGCACGTCGACGAACCGGGCGAACAGGCTGCCGGGGAACTGGGACCGGCGGTTGCGGAGCACCTCGATGGCGTCGTTGTAGAACTGCCGGGCCGATGCCACGGACTCCTCGGCGTCGGCGATGCGCAGCTGGAGGTCCAGGAACACCTGGCTGGCCTTGAGGTCCGGGTACGCCTCGCCCAAGGCGATCATCGACTTGGTGGCGGCCTTGAGCCCCTGGTCGGTGGACTGGGCGCCTTCGAGCGTGGCGTCGCTCGGCAGCTCCTCGGTGGGGGGCTTCTGGGGCACGGCCCGGGCTTCGGCCAGGGCCTGCTGGACGCCCTGCTCGTGGCCGGCGTACTGCTTGGTGACCTCGACCAGGTTGGGGAGCAGCTCGGACCGGCGCTGGAGGCTGACGTCGATGAGCGACCAGGCCTTGGCCGCCTGCTCCTTGACCTCGACCTGGCGGTTGTAGTTCCGCTGGAGGGTCAGCAGGAACAGGATCCCGATCTCGATGCCGACGGTCCAGAAGATCAGGAACCACTTGATCTCGTCGAAGACGGCGTCGGTGACGCCGCCGACGAAGATGGCCGAGGCGATCAGGCAGCCGAGGCCGGCGAGCCGGGCGGCCCACCCGCTGGACGAGGCGACCTGGTCCTCGGACTTGGTGGACACCAGGAGGTCGCCGGTGCGTCCGGTGAACTCCAGGCCCGGTCCGTCGGTGCGGGGGTTGGCGGTGCCGAGGAGGTAGATCGGCGCGCCGGCCGCGATCACCTGCTCGGTGATGCGCCACTTGCCGGGGAGGGTGGAGATGGCGTTCGCCGTGTCCGGCGTGCTGTCGAACCAGCCGCCGTCGACGGTGGGCGGGGCGGAGAAGCTGGCGTCGGTCAGGCTCTCGGTCCGCTCCAGGGTGTCCTCGCCCACCAGCACCCACTGGCGCAGCTGCCACCGGGAGTACGGCGGAGCGAAGTCGCGGTCCAGCTTCTCCTGCAGCGACTGGACCGGTTCCAGGTCTGCACCGCGAGGGCGCACCAGCACCCGGCCGGTGTCGTCCTGGAGCCAGAACGGGGCGGCCGTCTGGCGCTTCTCCTTGGTCACCCAGGAGTGGTTGTCACCGGACTTCTCCCAGCGCTCGAGGTCCCAGCTGAACCAGACGGCGGGCGTCTGGCTGAACGGGGTGACGATCGGGTCGTAGAGCGGGACGGCCTGCCCGATGACCTCGTTGCGGCCGACGAACACGCCGCGGCACGTCGAGGTCGGCGTGTCGTCGATGACCCACTTCTTGCGCCAGCTGGACAGGCACACGAAGCCGAGGCCGATCGCCAGCGCTCCCGTCACGAGGATCCACACGCCGGACGGTCTACCAGCACCGCGGTGCACGAGCGTGCCGAACCGCAGCGGGGTCGGCCCCGTACCCTGGGCGGTGACCCCTCGATCCCGGAGCCCCTCCCCTCCCATGGCCAAGCAGCCCCGCCACCAGAAGCCCGACGACGACGAAGCCGACGCCCTGGAGACCGCGGCCCACGGGCACGGCACCCGGGCGGTCATCGCCGCGCTGCTCGCCAACCTGTCCATCGCCGTCGCCAAGTTCGTCGGCTTCGCGGTGACCGGTTCCTCGTCGATGCTGGCCGAGGGCGTGCACTCCGTTGCGGACTCGGGCAACCAGTGCCTGCTGCTGCTGGGCGGCAAGCGGGCCAAGAAGGCGGCCACCGAGGAGCACCCGTTCGGCTACGGGCGCGAGCGGTACTTCTGGAGCTTCGTCGTGGCCCTGGTGCTGTTCTCCCTGGGCGGGCTGTTCGCCATCTACGAGGGCCTGCACAAGCTGGAGCACCCCGAGCCGATCGACAGCCCTCAGTGGGCGTTCGGCATCCTCGGCTTCGCCATCCTGGCCGAAGGCCTGTCGTTCCGGACCGCCGCCAAGGAGGCCGGCAAGCTGAAGGGCGAGGCCAGCTACTGGCAGTACATCCGGCGGGCGAAGGCACCCGAGCTGCCGGTGGTGCTGCTGGAGGACTTCGGTGCGCTCATCGGCCTCGTGGTCGCCATGGCCGGCATCGGCGCCTCGGTCATCACCGACGACGGCCGCTGGGACGGGTACGGCTCGGTCGGCATCGGCATCCTGCTGGTGATCATCGCCATGGTCCTGGTGGTGGAGATGAAGAGCCTGCTCATCGGCGAAGGTGCGTCCCGCAAGGACGTGGAGGCCATCCGGGCCGCCATCGAGATCGAGCCCGACGTCATCCGGGTCATCCACCTCCGGGCCGAGCATCTCGGCCCCGAGGAGCTGCTGGTGGGGACCAAAGTCGAGTTCGTGCACGAGCTGACCGTCCCGGAGGTGGCGTCGGCCATCGACCGGGTGGAGCGCAGCATCCGCGCCGGGGTCCCGTCGGCGCGCCTGATCTTCATCGAGCCCGATGTCCACGACGACCACCGGATCGGTCGTTTCGTCGAGGAGCACACCGGCTACATCGCCCCCGACGACCCCCGCTACGCCGACATCACCGGCAGCGTCCCCGTCGTCGACGTCGACGACGACATCTGGACCGAGTAGCCCCTGACCTGCGGTTCCCGTCCTTTCGACGGCCGCCGTACGCGTCGAATCGACGTCGATTCGACGCGTACGGGCCGCGATCGGACGGGGGAGGGCGGGGCGCCCCTTGACCGCCCGCCGAATACCTGATGGGGTTGGTCGGGAATTGCCGGTCGACCGACTAGGTTGACCACCCCGTCACCAACGACGACCACACCAGAAGGAACTCCAATGGCAACGCTGCGCCTGGGCGACGACGCCCCCGACTTCACCGCCGACACCACCGAAGGCACCATCGACTTCCACCAGTGGAAGGGCGACAGCTGGGCGGTCCTCTTCTCGCACCCCAAGGACTTCACCCCCGTCTGCACCACCGAGCTCGGCCGGGTGGCCGCCCTCAAGGACGAGTGGGACAAGCGCAACGTGAAGGTCATCGGCATCTCGGTCGACACCTCCGACAGCCACGAGGGCTGGGCCCAGGACATCAAGGACGTGACCGGCGCGGACCTCAACTTCCCGCTCATCGCCGACCCCGAGCGCAAGGTGGCTGACCTCTACGACATGATCCAGCCCAACGCCAGCGACACCATGACCGTCCGCTCGGTGTTCATCATCGGCCCGGACAACAAGCTGAAGCTCTCACTGACCTACCCGGCCTCCACCGGCCGCAACTTCGACGAGATCCTCCGGGTCATCGACTCGCTGCAGCTCACCGCCGGCTACAAGGTGGCCACCCCGGTGGACTGGAAGCAGGGCGACGACGTCATCATCGTCCCGGCCGTGTCCGACGAGGACGCCAAGGAGCTGTTCCCGGCCGGTTGGGACGCCAAGAAGCCGTACCTCCGGGTCACCCCCCAGCCCAACAAGTAGTCACGCCGCCCGGCCCGCGCTCCCCCTGCGCCGGCCGGACCGAGCGCACGACGCCACGAAGGGCGGTCCCACGAGGGCCGCCCTTCGTCGCGTCCGAGACCGAGACCGAGACCGGGACCGGGACCGGGATCGGGACCGAGATCGGGATCGGGAGGGCCCCGTCCGGTCGGCGGGTCACGCCATCAGTCCGTGGTGGCCTTGCGGAGCAGGCGGCTGGCCAGCGGGACGCAGATGGCGAGGATGGCCAGGCTGCTCAGCACCGCCATCAGCACGGGGTGCTGGGCCGGCCAGACGTCGCTGAGCGCCGCCGGGTTCGGGTTGCCGAACAGCTCCCGGCACGAGCCGGCCACGGCGCTCACCGGGTTCCACTCGGCGATGATCCGAGGCACGGTCGGCAGGCCGGCTGCGGGCACGAAGCAGGTCGACAGGAACGCCAGCGGGAACAGGATCACCAGGCCCACGCCCTGCGCCGACTCCGGGTCGCCCACCAGCAGCCCGAGGCAGGCGGTGAACCAGCTCAGGGCGTAGGCGAACAGGAGGGCGACCGCCATGCCCTCGACCACGCCGACGAGGCCGTGGTCCGGCCGCCAGCCGATCGCCAGGCCGGTGAGCAGCACGATCGTGCCGCACAGCGCAGCCGCCAGCAGATCCGAGATGGTGCGGCCGGCGAGGATGGCCGACCGGGACATGGGAAGGGTCCGGAACCGGTTCATCATGCCGGTGGCCACGTCGGAGCTCATGCCGACGGCGGTGCCCATGGAGGCCGTGGTGAGGTTCATCGTCACCAGACCGCCGATGGCGAACATCTTGTAGGAGCCACCCCCGGCGATGTGCATGGCGGAGCCGAAGATGTAGACGAACAGCAGGGTGAACAGGACCGGCTGGATGGTGGCGTCGGACAGCTGGGCCGGCTCCCGGCGGACGTGGACCAGGTTGCGGAAGGTGAGCACGCCGACGTCGGCGACCCACTCCCGGGCCCGACCCACCAGGGAACGGGACGGCTCGGCCGCAGGCGGCGGGACCGGCGCGTCGGCCGGGCGGGCGGTGGGGGCGGTGAGCGTGGACATCAGGCGACCTCGGTGAGCTCGGTGTCGGACGGGGTGGGCGCCTCGGCCGGCGCACCGGTGAGGGCGAAGAAGACGTCGTCGAGCGACGGGTGGTGGAACTGGACGTCGTCGACGGCGATACCGGCCTCGTCGAGCGCCCGGATGATGGCGGTGGCCTTGCCGGCGCCCGGGGTCACGGCCGCTCGGAGGGTCCGGCCGTCGTCGCTGGTGGTGATGTCGCTGGTGACCAGGGCGGAGAGGGCCCCGGCGGCGGCGCCGCTCGGCTCGCTGAGGGTCAGCTCGAGCTGCTCGCCACCGACCATCGCCTTCAGCTCCCGAGCGGTGCCGTGGGCGATGACCCGCCCGTGGTCGATGACGCTGATGGCGTCGGCCAGCTCGTCGGCCTCGTCGAGGTACTGGGTGGTGAGCAGCAGGGTGGTGCCCTCGGCCACCAGGGCGCGGATCACGTCCCACATGCGCAGGCGGCTGGTGGGGTCCAGCCCGGTGGTCGGCTCATCGAGGAACAGCACCTCGGGGCGGCTCACCAGGCTGGCGGCCAGGTCGAGGCGCCGGCGCATGCCGCCCGAGTAGCCCTTGGCCAGCCGGTCGGCCGCGTAGGTGAGGTCGAACTCGTCGAGCAGCTGGTCGGCGCGGGCCGCGGCGGCTGCCTTCGACAGGCGCGACAGCCGGCCGATCATCTGGAGGTTCTGGCGGCCGGTGAGCAGCTCGTCGAGCGTGGCGTCCTGGCCGGTGACGCCGATGCGGCGCCGGGCGGCCCGGGGGTCGGCCACCACGTCGATGCCGGCCACGTGCACCGAGCCGGCGTCGGGGGCGGTCATGGTGGTGAGCATCCGGACCGTGGTGGTCTTCCCGGCTCCGTTGGGGCCGAGGACGCCGAGGATGGTCCCCCGGGGCACGGCGAGGCTGACGCCGTCGACCGCCTTGGTCTCGCCGTAGCGCTTGTGGAGGCCCGCGGCCTCGATCATCGGGCGTTCGGTCATGATGACCCTCCTCGCCTTGCTTGCCGGTCGGTAAGTTCTGACTTGCCGTACGGTAAGGAGGCAACTTACCGGTCGTCAAGTAACTTGAGTCACATGGGAACCGCAACCGAGCCCGTCACCACGCGCCAGCGCATCTTGGACGTGGCCCTGGACCGCTTCATCGAGAAGGGCTACGACGCCACCTCGCTGCGGGAGATCGCCGAGCCGCTCGGGTTCACCAAGGCCGCGCTCTACTACCACTTCACCTCCAAGCAGGAGATCCTCCGCGCCCTGATGGAACCGGCCATCGGCTTGCAGCAGGGGCTCATCGACCGCATCGAGGACGCTCGCACCATGGAGGACTGGGCCGGGCTGCTCAGCTGGATGACCAGCGAGATGTTCGGCAACTACCTGGTGTTCAAGCTGGCCGACCGCAACCGGGCCGCCGTGGAGATGCTGGCCGAGTCCGAGCAGTTCTTCGAGGACCACCTCCGCCTGCACGCCCAGGTCGAGGCCGCCGCCACGCGGTCGGATCTCAGCCTCAGCGACCGGGTGCGGATCGTGTGCGCCCTGGGCAGCGTCGCCGGGTTCGACGACTTCGGGGGCAAGCTGCTCGACGACGAGCCCAGCGACCAGCTCCGCGTGGAGCTGATGGCGGTGGTCCGCTCGATCCTGGGCCTCCCGCCCGATCCCCCCGCCGGCTGATCAGGTGGGCACGGCCCGGGTGGCCAGGGCGAACACCCGGTTCCAGCCGCTGGGATCGATCCCGAGCTTGGCGGCCAGGTGCTCGGCCCGGGCGGCGTCCTCCTCGGCCTCCGGCAGCGCCAGGCGGCTGGCCATGGCCGCGGCACCCAGCTCCACCATCGTCTTGGCCACGCGGTCCTCGGTGGCCTGCACCGCAGCCCGAGCGACCGACAGGCGGCGCTGCGCCTCCGCGGCACCGACGTCGCCGGCCGCCGCCTCCAGCGAGGCCGCCAGGTTGGCGATCGACCGGTCCAGGTAGGTGGAGCCCGTGGCTCCTTCGATCCGGTCGGCGATGGCCCCGGCCTCGCCGGTGCCGGCGGCCGCCGCGGCCAGGGCCTGGACCGCCATGACGTTGGGGTCCTGGTCCTGCGTCCGGGCCTTGGCGAGGTGGTTCTCGGCCGCACCGAGGTCGCCGGCCATCAGCGCCGCGGCACCCAGCACGGCCGCGGCGTCATCGCCGCCCAGACCGGCCACCGCCATGATCTCGAGCTCCTCGAGCACCGATGCGCCGCGGTGCGGCTCGCCGATCTGGATCGCAGCAGCCAGGCGGGCGAAGCGCGCCGGGAGCCCATCGCCCTCCGCGGTGCGATCGTCGGTGGTCTCCGGTGCGCCCATCTTCACCAGAAGGGCGAAGCCCTCCTCGACCCGCCCGGCCATCACCAGGGCCCGCCCCAGCACGGCACCGGCCTGCGCCGAGCCGTAGCGGTCGCCGAGGCTGGTGAAGGTGCGCAGCGCCTGTTCGGCCATCGACACCGCCTCGTCGGTCCGACCGGCCCAGAGGCGCACCGACGCCACCAGCATCAGCATCATCGCCGTGGCCCACGGATCGCTCCGGGCCTTGGCCTCGTCGAGCACCTGCTCCCCCAGCGCCTGGGCCTCGGCCACCCGGCCCTGCTGGAACCGCACCCAGGCCAGCAGCCCGAGCGACCAGGCCAGGCCCTGGGTGTCGATGAGCTCGCCGAACATCTCGATGGCGTCCTGGAGGCGCTGGTCGGCCTCGTCGGGGCGGCCGCTGATGAACGCGCACCAGGCCAGGTTCTGCGACGCCCAGGCCTGACCGGCGCGGTCGCCGACCTCCTGGAAGGCGGCCAGCGCCGCCTCGGCCGACGCCTCGGCATCGGGGATGCGGTTGCCGAAAATCTCCACCATGCCCCGGCGCCGGAGCGCCTCACCGAGCCCGCCCAGGTCGCCGAGCGACCGGAACCGGTCCGCGGCGTTGGACATGGTGGCGACGGCGGCATCGACGTCGCCCTCCTTCTGCTCGATGGCGCCGCGGGCGATCAGCGCCCGGGCGGCATCGGCCTCGTCGCCGGCGGCCTGGGCCAGGGCGAAGGCCCGCTCGGCGTCGCGGCGGCCCAGCACGAGCTCCCAGCCCTCGGCGGCGGCGCTGGACCGGGCCAGCAGGATCCGGACCGCCTCGGCCACGTCGGCGGGGCTGGACGTCTCCACGTCCACCTCGCCGAGCAGGTCGAGCGCCTGGCCGTACAGCCGGATGGCCGCGGGGAGGGCCTGGTCGCGCCGGGCCCGGTCGGCGGCCTCGGTAACCCAGCGACGGGCCCGCCCGGCCAGGTCGGCGGGAAACGCGTCGGTGCGGGCGTTGGGGCCCAGCTCGGCGGCCAGGGCGACCGCTGCGCCGTAGTGGTGGGCCAGCTGGTCCACCACCCAGGGAGGCCGCGGATGGACGTCGGTGGCCTTCTCCTCGATGAACGAGGCGATGCCCAGGTGGCACTTGGCCCGCTCCGCCTTGGTGATGGTCTGGTAGGCCACCTCGCGCACCAGATCGGACCGGAACGCCCACAGCTCCCCGTCGAGCTCCATGATCTCGTCGGCCACCAGGTCGGCCATGGCCGAGTCGATGTCGACGCCGTGCCGGAGCTTGCGGCCCATCTCCCGCAGGCCCATCATCGGGCCCCGCTGGCCGATGACGCTGGCGTCTTGGAGCACGCCCCGCTGGGCCGGGGTGAGGTCGTCGAGGCGGGCGGCCACCAGGCCGCGCAGCGTGTCGGGCAGGGCGGCGACGCGGCCCGGCTCGGCCACGGCCTCCCCGTCGAGCAGGCTCACCAGCTCCTCGAGGAAGAACGGGTTGCCGCCGCTGCGCTCGAACAGGGCGGCCGCCACCGCGTCGGGCACCGGGGCGCCCACCAGGTGCTCCAGCAGCTCCCCCGACGCCTCCCGGCCGAGCGGGTCCAGGTGGAGCGTCAGGGCGTTGTGGCGCCCGTGCCGCGGCGTCCACTGGTCCAGCAGGGCCGGCCGAGCCGTGGCCAGCACCACCACCGGGCAGTGGTGGATGGCGCTGAACACGTCGTCGATGAGCGAGAGCACCGCGTGGTCGGCCCAGTGCAGGTCGGAGATCTGCAGGACCAGCGGACGGTGGCGGGCCGAGGCGGCGGCGTAGGCCCCCAGGGCCCGTCCCGCCTCCTGGCGGACGGTGACCGGGTCGGCATCCGCGGGCGCCTCGTAGCCGAGCAGGGTGAGGAGGCCCTCGGCGGTGCGCTGGACCTCGGGGTCGGAGGTGCGGCGCTCCATGACCTCGGCCACGGCGCGGCGGATGGCGGCCCGGGCGTCGGCGAGCGACGCACCGTCGGCCACCTCCAGCGCCGGGCGGAGGGCATCGGCCACGGGCCACCACACGTTGGCCTCGCCGTAGGGGACGCACCGGCCCTCCCGCACGATCGCCCCGTGGGCGTTGGCGGCGGCCCCGGCGACCTCGTCGGCCAGGCGGCTCTTGCCCATCCCGACGTCGGCCACCAACAGGGCCAGCATGGCCCGGTCGTTGCGGATGGAGCTGTCGATCACCGTGGTCAGCAGGCCCAGCTCGGACCCGCGACCGATGAGCGGGACGTCGACCCGGCGGGCCCGGTACCCCGGCGGCAGCGTGGGAGCCACCGCCGCCCAGGTCTCCACCAGCTCGTCGCGGCCCTTGGCGTCGAGCAGTCCGCGGGACTCGTAGGCGATGGTGTGGTGGGTTGCTGCGTAGGTGGCCGGCCCGACCAGGACCTCGCCGGGCTTGGCGCTGGTCTGCAGGCGGCTGGCCGTGTTGACCACATCACCCATGGCCGTGACCGATCCCGCGGCGCGCATGGCTCCCACCAGGACCTCGCCCGTGTTGATGCCGACGCGCATCTCGAGGTGCTGGCCGATGGCCTCCGCCTCCTCGCACAGCGTGGACTGCATGCGCAGGGCGGCGCGGACGGCACGTTCGGGGTCGTCCTCGTGGGCCGTCGTGGCGCCGAAGAGGGCCACCACCGCGTCGCCGACGATCTTGTCGACCTGCCCGCCGTAGGCGGTGATCTCGTCGGCCATGCGGTCGAAGCACCGGTCGACGAGGTTCTTGACCCGCTCGGGGTCCAGGCGCTCCGACAGGGAGGTGAACCCGACCAGGTCGGCGAACACCACCGTCACCACGCGGCGTTCGTCCTCCACGCTGCGGAGGGGCCGCCCGCAGGACGCGCAGAAGCGGGCGTCGTCCGCTGCCGGGGCCCCGCATGCCGAACAGGTCACGCGGGCATCCTACGGCTGCTTGCCACAGTTAGCGCGGCTCGTTTGCGCAGGAGTCCGGCGGAGCCGCGAGCATGGGCGGATGCTGGACCGGTGGACCGTCCCCGCCCTGGTCACGGGGCTGCTCGCCCTCCTGGCCGCCACCGGCCTCACCGGGTGCGTCCCGACCCCGAAACCGGGCACCATCGACATCGTGGGCGACTCCATCGCCTTCCAGGCCAACTGGGCCCGGCCCGACGCCTTCGTGGTGGGCGCGCCCCGGGGTGCCGACGTCGTACGGGACTTCACGCCGGGCATCGGCTTCCCCGATGTGATGACGGCGGAGCGCAAGCGGGTGCAGGCCGCCCGGCCGGCGATCCTGGTCATCGCCCTGGGCACCAACGACGCCGGACCCACCGACCAGGGCTGGAACGCCGCCGACGACCAGGAGCTCCGCGCCCTCATGGCGCTGCCGTCCACCACCACCTGCGTGGTGCTCGTGCTGCCCGGCTACTCGGACAAGCCGGCCGTCACCAGCACCCAGCGGTACGACCTCGATGCCGCCCGCGCCGCCATGCGCAAGGCGGCGGCGGACCGCAAGGCCAAGGGCCAGCCCACCGTGGTGGCCGACTGGGGTGCGGTCGCCCGGGCCCGGCCCGAGCTCACCATCGACGACGGCATCCACCTCGCCGACGACGCCCCCAGCACCCCGGACCGCATCGTCGACGAGGCCGCTGCCGACGCCTGGACCACGGTCCTCTGGACCGGCGTCGCCTCCTGCCCGAAGCCCTGATCCGCCGGCCTTCGGCGCCGAATCGACGTCGATTCGACGCCGAAGGGCCAGGATGGGAGCCATGTCGCTCGATCCCGCCGACCTGTCCGACGAGGCCGTCGCGTTCCTCACGGAGCGCCACCTGGCGTCCCTGACCACCGCCCGGCCCGACGGGACGCCCCACGTGGTGGCGGTGGGGTTCAGCTACTCCCCTGCCGACCGCACGGCCCGCATCATCACCTGGGCGGCCAGCAAGAAGGCCCGCAACGTGGCCGCTTCGCCGGGCGGACGCGCCGTCGTGTGCCAGATCGACGGCGGTCGCTGGCTGTCGCTGGAGGGTCCGGCCACCGTCACCGACGATCCCGACCGGGTCGCCGCCGCCGTGGCCGGCTACGCCGCCCGCTACCGCCAGCCCGGCGAGCGCGAGGACCGCGTCGCCATCGAGATCCAGGTCGACCGCATCCTCGGCCGCACCTGACCGTCCGGTCGCGCGGCCACCGGACCGTCCGGCCGTCGACCCGGCTCAGAGGGCGACGGCGATGGCCTCGGCCATGGTGCTGGTGTGGGTCAGGGTCAGGAGCCACCGGGACACGCCCCGGTCGGCGGCCAGCTCCGCGGCCCGGCCGGTGATCACCAGGGCCGGCGCACCTTCGTCGTTGCGGACGACCTCGACGTCGTACCAGTCGATGGCGCCGAGGCCGACCCCCAGCGCCTTCATCACCGCCTCCTTGGCGGCGAAGCGGGCGGCGTAGCGCTCCGCAGGGTCGTGAGCAGACTCCGCGTAGGTCCGTTCGCCCTCGGTGAAGCAGCGGACGGCCATCGTGGGGGTGCGGGCCAGGACCGTGCGCATCCGGTCCACCTCCACCAGGTCGACCCCGATGCCGATCACCCCGGCCCACCGGGTCGGACCCGAGGCCGACGGCCCGGCCCGACGCCCACCCTCACCGCCCGCGGCGGTTGTTGACGAACGCCAGCACGATCATCACCAGGGCGGCGGCGAAGACGAGGGCGACGATGATCACACCGGCTCCGGCGCATCACCGGAGCGCCAGCGGTCCGCCAGCACGTTGACCGGCGTGGTGAGGATCTCGATGGGCGGCAGCGAGCCCAGCAGGTCGTCCCGGAACGTGGGCTCGGTCTCGGTCACGGCGTCCTTCAGCGCGGCGTAGCGGCCCCGGTAGGCCTCCAGCACGGACCGCATGCGCCCGGCGGGCAGCTCCTCGGCGAAGCGGCAGTGCAGCAGGGTGATGCCGGTGCACTGGGTGCCCTTGACCTCGGGGATCAGCACCAGGGTGCGCCCGTCGCTGCGGCCGACGGCCACCGTGACCTCGCGCTCGGTGGCCACCCGGTGCTTGGTGCCGCGCAGCTGCGGGTTGCGCTCCGTGCGCTGCGGCAGCTCCCGGGCGATGCCGCCCCGGTCGACCACCACGATGGTGGCATCGCCGCCCTCCACATCGCCCTCGATGCGGTAGCGGGTGTAGCCGACGACGTCGTCGACGGCCGGGTCCAGCCCGGCCAGGGTGCGCATCGCCTTGTAGCTCAGGCGGTCCCGAGCCGCGCCGGCGGACAGGGCCGCCTGGACCAGACCGATGTCGAGCAGGCTCTCGTCGGAACGGGAGATGCCCACCGTGACGGTCTTGGCCTGGTGCTTGATGGCGTCGACCGGGCGGGTCAGCTCCTCGATGGCGGCGGTGAGCGCCGCGGTGAGGTCCTCGATCACCACGCTGGGGGTGCCGACCCGGCCGTGCTCCACCTGGTAGGCGTCGAGGGGGGCGATGCCGGTGGCGTACCGGAACATCGAGGCGAGGCGGACGGCCGTGCCCGCCTCCAGGCTGCCGTTGTAGGCGCCGGTCCGCAGCCCGTCGTGGAACCGGGCCGAGATGGGCTCCAGCTGCGGCCGCAGGTCGTTCAGCAGCCGGTCCACGTCGGCGACGGCGGGGCTGGAGATGCCGTCTTCGATCGCGCCCCGGGCCTCCCGCAGGCCACGGGCCTGGGCGTCGATGGCCAGGGCGGCCTCGTAGCCGAACAGGTGCCCCACCACCGTGGTGAGCACGAAGGCCAGACCCGGGTGGACCGTGGGCACCGTCAGCACCCGCAGGGCGGCGCTGAAGCGGTCCTCGTCCTCGGTGGCCACCACGATCGGCGTGGCCTTGTGGGCCCGGTAGATGGCCACCTCCTTGGCCACATCGTCGGCGTTGGACCCGATGAGGCCGGCGGCGCACACCAGGATGAGCGGCTCCGACGAGAGGTCGATGTGCTTCTTGTCCTCGATGGCGTCCGAGGCGATGGCCTTGTAGCAGAGCTCGGACAGCTTGATCCGGATCTCCTCGGCCGCCACCCGGTTGGCGCCGGAGCCGACGATGGCCCAGTAGCGCCGCGACGGCGCCAGCTCCTGGGCGGCCTCGGCGATGGCCGGACGACGGGCCAGCGTCTCCTCCATGGCGGTGGGCAGGTCGCGCAGCCCCGCCAGGATCTCGCTGCGGGCACCCGCCCGATCGTCGGTGCCGGGAACCTCCTGGGCGATGGCCATGGCCAGCAGGAACCCGGCCGCGATCTGGGCGTAGAACGCCTTGGTGGACGCCACGCTCATCTCCACGTCGCGCCCATCGGACGTGTACAGCACGCCGTCGCTCTTGTCGGTGAGGTCGCTGGAACGCCGGTTGACGATGGCGATGACCTTGCCGCCCCGGGCCCGGACCAGGTCGACCGTGCGGTTGGTGTCCGTGGTGGTGCCCGACTGGCTGATGGCGATGACCAAGGTGTCGCTCATGTCGGGCAGCAGCGAGAAGCCCGAGAGCTCCGTGGCGGGCAGCGCCTCGACCCGCACCTCGGTGGCGGCCAGCTCCGCGGCGAGGGCCCGGCCCAGGCTCTGCCCGGCGACCGCCGCCGTGCCCTGGCCGATGACCTTCACCCGGGTGATGCGGCCCGAGCGCAGATCGTCGCGGACCGCGGCCGGGAGGGTGTCGTCGCCGACGATGGCGCGCAGGCTGCCGTCGGCGCCGCCGATCTTGCCCCGGAGGGTCTTGCGGAAAGAGCCGGGCGCCTCCTCGATCTCCTTCAGCAGGAAGTGCTGGTAGCTGCCCCGGTCGATGTCGCGGGTGGTGACCTCGGGCGTGATCAGCTCCTCCGGCTCCAGCGGCAGCTCGGTGCCGTCGTAGGAGAACCGGCGGAGGCCGTCGATGGTGCCCGCCGCCGACGCGTCGAGCTCCACGACCTGCCCGCGCGACGCAGCGGCGTCGAGCGGATCGGCTGGCGTCTCGCCGTCGAGCCGGAGGTAGCTGGTGGCGTCCTCGACCACCCCGTAGGGCTCCGAGGCCACGACGTACAGGTCCTCGTCGAGCCCCACGTACAGCGCCTGGCCGCTCCCCCGCAGGGCCAGCTGCAGGCGGTCCGGGGCGCCGGCCACGTTGGCGGCGATGGCCACCGAGCCGTCGAAGCGGCGGACCGACTGGCGGAACGCATCGACGGCGGTGTCGCCGGCAGCCAGCCGGCGCGACACGAGGGTGGGGATGACCTTGGCATCGGAGGTGATCTCGGCGGCGATGCGCAGCTCGTCGCTGACCTTCAGG
Source organism: uncultured Acidimicrobiales bacterium (assembly GCA_937926025.1). Lineage (GTDB taxonomy): Bacteria > Actinomycetota > Acidimicrobiia > Acidimicrobiales > Iamiaceae > Aquihabitans. The sequence goes on along the minus strand of CALANQ010000139.1, from coordinate 104 downwards.
TCGGCGAAGTTGTCGACGTCGCCGTTGAGCGCCGCCGTGACGTACGGCCCGCCCTCTCGGTCGAGCTCGTCGGAGTTCATGGGGTGGGCGTTGGGCTGGGAGAT
>CALANQ010000138.1 GCA_937926025.1 uncultured Acidimicrobiales bacterium | reverse complement strand
GGGAGCGAAAGGTCCACGAAGAGGACGCTGGGAACTTCCTGTGAATCCCCCCCCGGGCGGGGCGCCTCCGCCAGGGCCGGGACGCGCCGGAGCCCGCCCCGGAGGCGGGGGCGGGCTCCTGCGTGGGGGGACGGGACCGGCGGTCAGGTGCTGCGGAAGCTGGTCTCGCTGCTGGACGACGAGGTGCTCGGTGCGGTGCCCGAGCTGTCGGGCGAGGTGGTGCCCGAGCCGCCGCCGGCCTCGCCCTTGTCGTGGTCGCAGTTGCCCTGGCGCTCGCCACCGGGCTGGGCGGCGTCGGGCCGTTCGCCGCTCGGCGGAGCCTGCTGGTCCGACGGAGCCTGCTGCTCGGACGGGGCCTGCTGCTCGGACTGGGGTGCGGTGGTCGTGGTCGGGCTGTCCTGGGCGCCGGCGATCGTGTAGCCGCCGAAGGCGACGGCGCCGGCGACGGCGGCGGCCGCCACGTACTTGGTGAGGGGGTTGCTCATCGGTTGGGTGCTCCTGGTCGGGGTCAGTTCGGGGAGCGGTCCCCACCCAACCGGGCGCGCCTGCGAGGAACCCCCTGCGGCGCCTCCGAGTTCCCTGGCAGCGCCCGGGCTACTTCACGACGCGGCCGCTGTACTCCGACGAGTCGACGATCTCCAGGACGAGCCGCTGCACGGACGTGCCGCCCTGGAGGCGGGCCACCTGGCTGTTGAACTCCGAGGCGCTGGCGCCGCGGCCGAGCAGCGACCGGTAGAGGAGCACGATGCTGATCTCCTCGGCCCGGACCCGCTTGAACTCGCTGGACTCGGAGAACCCGATCATGACCTGGCCACGGGTGCTCTCCCGCCGGTCCAGCTTGCCCGTCCAGTAGTTGACGCCGCTCGGGTCGCCGGTGCGCTCGAAGAGGTTGTTGTAGATCTTCTCGACGAACTGGCGGTTGGTGAGGTTGCCGTACTTGTTGGTGAACTCGCTCGACGCCGCGAAGTTGCTGGAGATGGCGCTGAGCTTCATGCCGCCCTTGTACCGGTTGACCCAGTAGTCGAGGCCGCCCTTGTCCGGCGGGCGCACGAAGTAGGCGAAGTACAGGCGGGCGACCGGGGCGTAGGAGGTGCTGAACGAGCCGTTGAGCAGGCTCTCGATGTAGCTCTGGGGCGTCTTGGCCCCCGTGTTCAAGGTGGTGACGGCGGAGGACGACTCGCTGCTGGAGGGCGAGCGGCCGAGGAAGTCCTTGTACTGCTGGGCCACGAACCGCGTCCACGACGTGAACGGCGCCGGCTTGGCCCGCCAGGTGGACACGAAGGCCTGGGTGTTGTTGAGCGCCAGCCGGTTGTCGGCCGGGTTCGACCCCGTGGACGGCCGGCCGAGCGGGGCGCCCAGGTAGCTCTGGTCCGGGTTGGAGAACCGGCCGAGGCGGTCGCAGTAGGTGCCGGCGTCGGCGCACTGGTTGTTGTACGCCATGATCGTCCGCCACTCGCCGGGGACGTTGACGTAGCCGACGGCGTAGGGGAACAGGGTCGGGTTGGGCTCCACGTAGCGGTCGTGGTCGAGCCCCATGTTGTGGCCGAGCTCGTGGGGGAAGCTGAGGTTGTCGACGGCGCACGACCAGTCGACGGTGGAGAACCCGTACGGGCTGCGCGTCGTGGCGGCGATGGTGCCGTTCAGCACCCAGGCCAGGCCGCAGCTGCTCGGGTCGTTGACCAGCACCGACACCAGGTCGGCGCCGGTGCTGTTGCGCAGCGCGTGGATGGAGTCGACGTGGCCGTCGGAGGTGCCGGTGATCCGGTCGAGGCTCTGGTTCGACAGGTCGAAGTTCTCCGCCAGCTCGGTGGTGCCGGCCAGCCGGATCCGGCCGGTCACGCCGCTGTTCTGGTAGGCGGTGTTGGTGGTGGTGATGGCCAGGGCGATCTCGTTGGTCATGTTGGCCGTGCCGCCGATGGCGGAGCGGGCGGCCGGGGTGTAGGCCACCAGCACGTCGATGACCGGGTAGGTGGGCACGTCACCGGCGGCTTCGGGCGCCCCGTCGACCGTGCCCGGGTCGGCGCTGGGCGCCGCATCGGGATCGACGCCCGGGTCGGCGGAGGCGGGCGGGATGGCCCGATCCTCGGCGGCGCCCTCGGGGAAGTCGCGGCCGACCTCCTGCACCACCTGCGAGCCGTCGCTGGTGGTGCGGACCCGGAAGGTGCCGTCGGTGGTGGACACCAGGGCGGACACGTCGTCGCCGCTGCGCACCACCGTCGCCGTGGACTCGGGGTCCCCGGCCACGCTGCCCGACCACGCCGATGACCCTGCGACGCCGCTGTCCATCGGCTTCAGCGCGACCTGGAGGTCGTCGTCGGGGACCTCGATGGACACGGTGCGGGCCACGCCCGGCTTCAGCAGCGAGGTGTCGACCTCGGCCCGGCGGGTGGTGCCCTCGGTGCCGACCGGCGCCGGGGCGGAGCCGCCCAGCTGCACCAGATCGGGTGCCGATGACGAGGCGCGCGTGGGCACCAGCTGGGTGCGTTCGGCTTGCGCACCGGCTGGCAGCAGCGCCACCACGGCGGTGGTGGCGGCGATGACCGCGGCCAGACCGACCTTCGACCTGAGACCCATGACGTTCGTACTCCCGCGACGCCGGTTGGTGAGGCGCCGATACTAATCGGACAGGCGTCCGAGCTCCTCGCGAGCGGGTCCGGGGCGGGGTCAGCGGGGCTCGTCGCCCCGGAGCGTGACCCGCTGGATGACGCGGTGGGCGTCGCCGAAGTCGCCCGCCACCGCGTGCTGCGTGGACCGGTTGTCCCAGAAGCCGATGTCGCCAGCGCCCCAGTGGTAGCGGACCGTGTGCTCGGGCTTCACCGAGTGGGCGTACAGGTGGGCGAGCAGGGCGTCGCTCTCGGGCAGGGCCAGCTCCTTGATGCGGGACGTGAACCCGGGATTCACGAAGAGGATCTTCTCGCCGGACTCCGGGTGGGTGCGCACCACCGGGTGCTCCACGGGCTCGAGCGCGGTGAACGCCTCGCCCTCCCAGCGGCCCTCGCCGACCAGGTCGAGGATGCCCTGGAACTGCCGCGTGCCGTCGTGGACGGCCGTCAGGCCCTCCAGGAACCCCTGGAGGGCGGGGCTCAGGGAGCGGTACGCCGCCACCTGGTCGGACCAGAGCGTGTCGCCGCCGTGGTCGGGCACGTGCACGGCGCGGAGGATGGAGCCGAGCGGCGGGCGCCGCACGAACGTCACGTCGGTGTGCCAGGCCACGCCGCGCTCGTACGACGCGATGTCGCCGTAGGTGGCGTACAGCTCGCCGGCGGCGGTGTAGTCGATCTCGAACACCTGCGGGTTGCCGTCGATGCCGGGGATCACCGGGTGGCCCTCGGTCGGCTCCCCGAACCGGGCGGCGAACGCCACGTGCTTCTCGGGCGTCAGGTGCTGGGCCGGGAAGAACACCACCCGGCGCTCGACCCAGAGGCGGCGGATGGCGGCCACAGTGGGCTCGTCGAGGTGGCGGACGTCGAGGCCGTGGATGACGGCGCCGATGGTGGCCGACAGGTAGGTGACGTCGAGCTCGACATCGGTGAGCGGGTCGGAGACGAGGGTCATGGTGGGCTCCTAGCTGGGTGCAGGGACGGGCTGGGTGGGGACGGGGTTGGTGGGAACGCTCTGGTGGGCGCCTTCGGCGGCCTCGTCGACGCCCAGCTCGGCCAGGAGGCGCGAGCGCAGGGCCAGCACCGGTCCGTCGCTGCGGCGGCGGGGGCTGGGGGCGTCGACCGGGAGGTCCAGGGAGAGGCGGCCGTCGGTCAGGACCAGGACGCGGTCCGCCAGCAGGACCGCCTCGTCGACGTCGTGCGTGACGAGCAGCACGGCGGGCCGGTGCCGGGCGTGGAGCTGCTGGACCAGGGCGTGCATGCGGATGCGGGTGAGGGCGTCGAGGGCGCCGAACGGCTCGTCGAGCAGGAGCAGCTCGGGGGAGCGGACCAGGGCCCGGGCCAGCGCGGCCCGCTGCGCCTCGCCGCCCGAGAGCGTCTTGGGCCAGTCGTCCTCGTGGCCGGCGAGGCCGACCTCCGCCAGCGCTCCCCGGCCGGCGGCGTCCGCATCGGCCCGGCGGCCGTCGAGGCCGAGGATGACGTTGTCCAAGATGGTGGCCCAGGGGAGCAGCCGCGGATCCTGGAACACCACGGAGCGGGCTGCGGGCACGGTGAGGTCGCCCTCGACGCCGCGGTCGAGGCCGGCCAGCGCTCGCAGGAGGGTGCTCTTGCCGGAGCCGCTGCGGCCCAGCAGGGCCACGAACTCGCCGGGTCGCAGGTCCAGGTCCAGGCCGCGGAGGACCTCGCGCCCGCCGAAGGT
>CALANQ010000137.1 GCA_937926025.1 uncultured Acidimicrobiales bacterium | reverse complement strand
GGGAAGGTCCACGGGCCCCGCTGGGCGTGGGCGCGGCGGGCGGCGTCGTCGGGCAGGTACGGGCCCACCACCTCCGGGATGACATCGCCGGCGCGCCGGACGATGACCGTGTCTCCGGGCCGGACGTCCTTGGCGGCCACCTGGTCCTGGTTGTGGAGCGTGGCCCGGGCGACGGTGACGCCGCCCACGAACACCGGGTCCAGCACGGCGAAGGGGGTCACCCGGCCGGTGCGGCCCACCGAGACGTCGATGCGCTCGAGCAGGGTGGTCCGCTCCTCCGGCGGGAACTTGTAGGCGATGGCCCAGCGAGGCGCCCGAGAGGTGAAGCCGAGTGCTTCCCGGCGAGCCAGGTCGTCCACCTTCACCACGGCGCCGTCGATCTCGTAGGCGAGGTCGTGGCGGTGCTGCTGCCAGTGGTCGCAGAAGGCGGCCACGTCCTCTGCCGTGTCCACCACCCGGTGCTCGGGGTTCACGGCGAAGCCCCAGGCCGCCAGCTGGTCGAGCGTCTCCTTGTGGGATGTGAACTCCGGCCCGCCCACCACCTCGCCCAGCTGGTAGCACCACATGGAGAGCTTGCGGCGGGCGGTGACCTCGGGGTTCTTCTGGCGCAGCGAGCCGGCGGCGGCGTTGCGGGGGTTGGAGGCGACGGGGGCCGGCTTGCGACCGGCTTCGGCCCGGACCCGGTTCTCCTCCAGCTCGGCGAAGGCCTCGAGCGACATGTACACCTCGCCGCGGACCTCCAGCACGGGGGGCACGCCGGCGGGCGTGTCGGCGAGCCGATCGGGGATGTCCCCGATGGTGCGCACGTTGGCGGTGACGTCTTCGCCCACCTTGCCGTCGCCGCGGGTGGCCCCCTGGACCAGGACGCCGTCCTCGTACCGCAGCGAGATGGCGACGCCGTCGATCTTGAGCTCGCAGCAGTAGCCGACCGCCGCTTCGGCCACCGGGGCCTCGTCGGCCGGATCCGCCGGATCCGCCGGGTCGCCGGGCTCGTCCGCCGCGGCTCCGGCGCCGGGGTCGTCGAAGAGCGACGCGGGGGCCGCAGCCTCGGCCGGGGCGGCCGTGCGGGCCAGGCGCCGGGCCAGGCGCTCGCCCCAGGCCACCAGCTCGTCAGCCGAGAACGCGTTGTCGAGCGACATCATCGGCAGGCGGTGCACCACCGGCGCGAACGTGGCCGACGGCGCCGCTCCGACCTGGCCGGTGGGCGAGTCCGCCACGGCCAGCTCCGGGAAGCGCTCCTCGATGGCCCGCAGCTCCCGGACCAGCTCGTCGTAGTCCGCATCCGAGATCGTGGGGGCGTCCTCGGTGTGGTAGCGCCGGTTGTGCTCGGCGATCTCGGTCCGCAGGGCTGCGGCCCGCTCGGCTGGCTGGTCCTCGGTCATCGGGCGGCACCCTACCGCCGCCCCCTGACAGCGACCCCGGGCGGCCCGCCCGGCCGACGGCACCGTCCCCGGCCTGGGAGTACCCTCGGATCGCCGTCGGGACGCCGGTCCGAGGTTCGGTTTCGCCTAGGCCGAAAGCCTCAACTCGTGGTGGCTCGGGCCGACGGGTCGGTATCGGTACCACACCATTTTTCGAGGGACGCGGATCCGAATGACGCTGAACGGAACACTTGAGGACTTCTCCCCCGCCGGCATCCTCAAGGTGCTCTCTGCCGACGGTCGCACCGGTGCGGCCCGCTTCGGCGGCCCGGCCGGCTGCACGGTGTACCTGCACCGTGGCCAGCTGTACTTCGCCCGCAACGAGCGCACCGACGAGGCGCTCGCCACCGCGCTGGTCCGTCCAGGGCGCCTGACCGCCGACGACTGGGGCAAGGCCATCGACGCCTCGGGCGAGCGGCCCATGGTCGGTGAGCTGCTGGTCCGCAACGGGGCCATCGTCCCCGACCTGCTGGCCTCGGTGGTCCTGTCCGTGGTCTACGACCCGCTGATCGAGCTGTTCCGCGACGGCACGGGCGAGTTCGACTTCGAGACCGACACCGTGCACTGGCTCGGTCCGTTCCGCGCGTTCCCGGTGGACGCCATCGTCGGCGAGGTCCGCAAGCGCGTCCGCGAGGTCGACGAGTGGAGCGCTGCCATCCCCAACCTGGATGTGTGGGTCGAAGCACGGCGGACGCTGCCCGGCACCGCCGCCCAGGTCACGCTCCTCCGCGAGGACTGGGAGCTGGTCACCGCGCTCACCGGGCCCCGCAGCATCCCGGAGCTGGCCAGCGAGCTCGGCCGCGGCGTCTACTCCACCGCCCGGGTGGTCCACCGCCTCCAGCAGGCCGGCCTGATCGAGCTGGTGTCCAACGACCGCGACGCCACCATCGTGCCGATCCGCCGCCCCGAGCCGGAGCCGGAGGAGACGCCCGCCACCGACGACCTCGAGCGCGATCCGCTGCTCGACCTCGGCCTCCCCCACCGCACCAGCCACGACGATGCGGCCGATCCCCTCAGCGCCCACATCGGCGACACCATCGCCGACGCCCTCGCCACGCCGGAGGCGGAACCCGTGGCCGAGGTCACCCCGATGGGCGCCGTCGCCGACCTGGCCGAGGTCGATCACGACCTGCCCACCGACGAGGGCAGCTGGGACGAGTCCCGCCGGATCGCCGACGGCAACGCGCTCCACCACGACGCCATCGAGCCGACCTCGCTCGACGAGCCCCGCCCGGCGGACCCCAACGCCGCCTGGCTGGCCGATCTCTACGCCCAGTTCATCGACGACCCCGAGCTGACGGCGGGTGGCGGCGGCGGCAAGAAGAAGAAGAAGGGCGACACCCAGGCCCTCGACGTGGCCTTCAAGGCCAGCGAGGTCGAGGGCGAGGCCAAGGTGTCGACGCTCAAGCGCCTGATGGGCGCCCTCAAGAAGATCTGATCCCACCCGTCGCTACCGTGGCTCCGATGGCCGGAGCCGCGGGATCCCCCGCCGACCACCTGCCCCGGAAGGAGCGGCTGGCCCGCATCCTCGAGCGCGACGGCGCCTGCTGCGTGTGGTGCGGGCGCCCGGTGGGCGACGGCTTGGTGGCCGCCACCACCGAGCACGTGGTCCCCCGCATCAAGGGCGGCCCGTCGTGGATCGAGAACGAGGTGGCCGCCTGCCGCCGCTGCAACGGCCGGCGGGGCCACCGCACGCCCGCCGAGTGGATCGACGAGTGCGAGGGCCTCGGCTGGACGCCCGACGTGGCCGCCATCGTGGCGGCGCTGGAACGGCTGGAGGCGGCCATCGAGCGCCGAGGCGGCCAGCGGCGGGCCCGGCCCTACGTGGCCTCCCAGCTGCGCCGGCTCCGCAAGCGGCCCGGATCGCGTCCCGGCTGAGGGGAAGCACCGACCGAGGTCCGGTGTGGAAAGCGACGAAACATCAGGAAACGTCCGACTCGGAGTTGATGCGGCGGCCCAGCGAGCGGGCCTGCTCCTGCACGACGGCCGGATCCTGCGTGCGCCCCAGGCCCTCGACCGCCGTGGCCAGCTCCCCCGAACCGGGCAGCGGCGGCGTGCCGCCGAGCCGGGCGATGGCGTGGTCGCTCACCGCCATCGCCAGGGCTTCCACGGCACCCACCGCGTCGGCCCAGGCGGCGGCGTCGGTGCTGGCCGGCGGCGGCTCGGCGGCGGCCCGCGCCAGCGGCACCCGTGTCGACGCCAGCGCGTCGAAGGCGTGCTGGCGGGCTGCGACCGCCGTGGCCCGCCGGTCCGCCCGCTGGGCCTCGCCGGCGGGCACCGGCTCCGCCGCGGTGCGCACGAGGGTGGCGAGCGCCCCGGTGGCCGCCGTCATCGGGCCGCTGATGGCGACGCGGCGGGCGGCAGGCCACACCAGGTACCCGAACACCAGGACGATGGCACCGCCGACGGCGGTGGCGAGGACCCGCTGCTCGGGCAGGCCGAGCGTCCCGGTCGCCGGCGCGATCTGGTCCACGAGCAGGAGGATCACCGCGGCCAGCGCCACGGACTGCATCACGTAGGACGCCTGCTTCGCCCACGGGATGGTGGCGGCGACCAGCCCGACGGCGATGCCGATGCCAACCCCGTCGGGGACGGCCCACAGGATGGCAGCGGCCAGCGCCGAGCCCGCGATGGTCCCGGCGACCCGCAGGACCGCCCGGCCGACCACCGAGCCGAAGTCGGGCTGCAGCACCAGGCCGACGGTGGCCGGGACCCAGAACCAGTGGTCCAAGCCGACCCACGCCCGGCTCGAGACGGCCAACCCGAAGCAGAGCGCGAGCCGTCCGGCGTGGGCCCGCGTCCGGGCGTCGGGGAGCCACCGTTCCGTCCAGGGTCGGGCCACCGGGCCGGGTGCGGGAGGGCGCAGCTCCGCAGCTGCGGCCCCGCCCGGCGCCCGACCGTGCTGCCAGCCGGTCCGAGCGTCCCGGTAGGCCTCGCGCCGCTCCCCGTCGGCCGCACCGGCGGCGCCCTCCCACGCCACGAGGTCGTCCGCCGCGTCGACCACCGCGACGTAGGCCCCCCAGCGCGCCACCCCGGCGTCGCTGCGGGTCCAGCCCGGTGATGGCACCCGGCGGGCGGCCGCGAGGGCGGCGTGGGCGGCGCTGCGCTGGGCCGGCCCCGGCGTCGCAAGCAGGGCCGCCACGACACCGTCGAGTGCCGACAGGGCGATCCGCTCGGGCCGCCGGGGCTCCAGCACGAACAGGTCGAAGGCCATGGCGGCGGCGTAGATCGAGGCTCCGAGCAGGAACCACCCGATCGCGGCGGCGGTCCCCGTGTCGGGCACCCCGAGGGCGATGCTGGCCACCAGCAGCACCTGCATGCCACCGAGCGCGAACCCCTCCCCGTGCGGGGCGAGCGTGCCGGCCACGAACGCGAACGCCGCCATCAGCAGCACCAGCGGGACGAGCGGCAGGTCCTGGGCCGGGCCGAACAGGTAGCCGACCGCGGCGAGGGGCGTGGCGATGAGCAAGGTGGTGACGTTCTGCCGGTTCGGCGCCTCCCGCTCGCCGATCGTGCGCAGCACGCAGGCCAGCCCGATGGTGACCCCCACGGTGACGTGGCCGAGCGCGTACCCGAGCGCGACGGGGACGCCGACGCAGAGCCCGGCGCGGACGGTGTGCCCGAGCGGCGGCGCGACGCGCTGCATGCGCACCGCCGCTCGCAGCCAGGCCGGGGTCCCCGCGCTCACCCCGCCTGGCTACCACCCCGCACCGGGGCTACTGGTCGATCCAGAGCCCGATCAGCGAGTGCCCGTTGGCCAGACCGGAGCTCGGCTGCTTATCGGGGTCGTCGGTGCTGGCGGGACCGGGCTCGGCCGGATCGTCGCCGGGCAGGGGCGGACCGAGGATCCCGTGCACCGAGGCGTCCTCCACCACCGCCCACGGCGTGTACCAGGTCCAGATGCTGTACACCTGCTCGGCGAACACGCCGCTGATCTGCTGGTAGATCTCGGCCCGCTTGTCGGGGTCGGGCTCGCTGCGGCCCTCGTCGAGCAGGCGGTTGATGTCCGGATCGTCGTAGCGGCTGAAGTTCACCGGGGTGCCCTCGCCGTACCACCAGACGGGGGTGGGGTCGGGATCGCCGCCGGGGGAGTTGCGGAACAGCTGGGCCTGG
>CALANQ010000136.1 GCA_937926025.1 uncultured Acidimicrobiales bacterium | reverse complement strand
TGTCGAAGAGCGCGGTGCGGCCTACACACAGAGCACCCGGGGCCTGCCGCTGCCCACCAGCACCGCGCTCTTCGACATCGACTCCGGGACCGACTCCCTCGTCCGCCAGAACCCGGCGAACGCCGGCACGCTGCTCACGGTCGGCCCGCTCCTGCTCGACGCGACCGGCGTCGGCGGCTTCGACGTGTCGCCCGACGGCGGCCAGGCGGCGTACGCCGTGCTCACCACCGAACGCGGCCAGGGGCTCTACGTGGTGAACCTGGCGACCGGCGAGCCCAAGCTGCTCGACCGCTTCGACGGCCCGACGATCATCGGGCTCGCCGTCGTCGGCAGCGAGGCGGTGGTCCCCACCGAGGCCGCGTTCGGCCTCTCGGCCGATGGCCTGAGCCTGGTCAGCTTCAGCACCACCGACACCACGGTCACGGCCACCCAGGTCTTCGCCGGCCAGGAGGTGGGCACCTCCATCGTCGGCATGGACGTCCGGCCCTCCACCGGGCAGCTGTTCGCGCTGGGAAGCGACGGGCAGCTCTACACCGTCGACACCTCGGCGCCCGGTGTCGCCACCGTCACCAAGGCCAACGCCTTCGGGCCGAAGGTCGGCTTCGGGGAGCTGGACCTGTCCCAGGGCGTCGGCTTCGACTTCAACCCGGCCGCAGACCGGATCCGCATCACGGTCGGTGACAAGAACTACCGCCTCCAGACCAACGGGGTGATCGACGGCGAAGGCCCGCCCAACACCGGGCTCCCCGGGTCCATCCAGTACGTCGCCGGCGACCCGGGTGCGGGCACGACGCCCAAGGTGACCGGGGCGGCCTACACCAACAGCTACCGCTCGCCCACGCTGCCGACGAGCACGGCCCTGTTCGACCTCGAGGTGAACCGGGACGTCCTGGTCCGCCAGAACCCGGCGAACGCCGGCGACCTGACCACCATCGGCCCGCTCGGCGTCGATGCCACCGGGGTCGACGGCTTCGACGTGTCCGGCGGTCCCGGCCAGACCGCCTACGCCGTGATGACGGTGGGAGGGGCCCCCGGGCTCTACCGGGTGGACCTGGCCACCGGAGCGGCCGAGCTGGTGGGCGCGCTGCCCGCCGGCCTGAGCGGCCTGGCCATCAAGTAGGTCTCCGTGGGGGCGTCCCCGTCATCCGAGGTCCGGCCGCGCGCCGAACTCCTCGTGATGACGGGGGCGCTGGGCGGAGACGGGCTGGAGTGGGAGACCGTCTACCGGCGGGCCTACCCCAAGCTGTTCGCCTACAGCCGCCGGCGCTCGACCGACGACCACGAGGCCGACGACGTGGTGGCCGAGGTGATGGCCCGGGCCATCGCCGGGGCCGACCGGTACGTGCCGGGCGACGCCGGGATCGACGGCTGGCTGTTCGGCATCTGCCAGAACGTGCTCCGGGAGCGCTGGCGCAGCGTCGAGCGCGACGCCCGGTGGTGCGACCTCGGCCCGTCGCTGGTGGCGCTGGCCGACGACGGCCCGCTGGACCGGGTCCTGGCCCACGAGGAGCGGCACCGGCTGGTCGCCGCGTTCGCCCGCCTCGATCCCGACGAGCGGGACCTCCTCGAGCTGCGGGTGGCGGGCGGCCTCGACGCGCGGCAGGTGGCGGACGTGCTGGGGAAGCGCCCCGGTGCGGTACGAATGGCGCAGGCCCGGGCGCTGGCCCGGCTGCGGACCTTCCTGGAGGAGGTGACGTGAACGACGACGAGCTGCTCGGTGCCCTCGGCGACGCCCTCGCGCCTCCCGATCGACCGGTCCCCGCCGACGGCCTGGCCGCCGTGCGCGCCCAGGCATCGGCTGCGTCGGCCGGTCCGCCTGCGGTCGGCAGCGGTCGGGGCGGGGGACCGTCTCGCCGCACGGTCCTGGTGGGGTCCATCGCCGCGGCGGTCGGCGCCGCCGCGGGCATCGCCGGCACCGTGGCGGCGACGGCGGGCGACCGGGATGAGGACGCCGGTCCGCCGACGCGCCCGGTCGCGTTCGACGCGGTCCCCACCGGCGCCACCGTCACCGGTCGGACCATCGACCACACCTGGGGCATGGAGCTGCTGCTCGACGTGGAGGGCCTGCCGGTCGACCGGGACCTCGTGGTCTCGTACCAGACCGCCAGCAGCGCCGTGTCCGCCGGCGGCTTCCGGTCCGTCGCCGTCCCGATGGCGTGCCGGTTCAACGGCACCGTGCTGCGCGACGCGGTCACCGAGATCGTCATCGCCGATCAGGCGACCGGTGAGGTGGTGCTGCGCGGCCGTCCGGTCTAGGGCGCCATCGTCGGCTCCGGCCCGTAGCGTGACCCGGCTCGCATCGCCTGCTGGAGGAGCCCGCCGTGAAGGCTGCCGTGTACTACGAGACCGGGGCGCCCGACGTCCTCCGCTACGAGGACGTGCCCGACCCGGAGCTGCACCCGGGCGGCGTGCTCATCGAGGTGGCCGCCATCAGCATCGAGGGCGGAGACACCCTCAACCGGGGCGGTGGCGAGATGGCGGCGGTGCCGCACATCGTTGGCTACCAGTGCGCCGGCACGATCGTGGCGGTGGGCGACGGCGTCACGGAGCGGACCGTCGGCCAGCGGGTCGTAGTGTCGATGATGCACGGCTCGCACGCCGCCCTCGTCTCGGTGCCGGCGGCCTCCACGTGGCCCGTCCCCGACGGGCTCGACCTGACCCTCGCCGCCTGCATCCCGATCGCGTTCGGCACCGCCGATGACTGCCTGTTCGAGTTCGGGCGGCTCGTCGAAGGCGAGACGGTGCTCATCCAGGCCGGCGGCGGCGGGGTCGGCATCGCCGCCATCCAGCTGGCCAAGCGGGCCGGGGCCACGGTGCTGGCCACGGCGTCGTCGGCCGACAAGCTCGAGCGCCTGATCCCGCTCGGCCTCGACCACGGGATCGACTACCGGACCACGGACTTCGCCGACGAGGCCCGGCGGCTCACCGGCGGGCGGGGCGTCGACCTGGTGCTGGACTCGGTGGGCTCCACGCTCCCCGGGAGCATCCGGTCGCTGGCCTACCGGGGCCGCATCTCGTACGTGGGCAACGCCGGCCGGGACCAGCAAGCGGTCGACGTGGGTCCGCTCATGGGCGGCAGCCAGTCGATCCAGGGGGTGTTCCTCGGGGCCGAGCTGTTCATGGGGCCGCGTGCGTACGACAACATCGCCCGGCTCATCGGCCTGGTGGCGGCAGGGGAGCTGGAGGTGGTCGTCGACTCCACCTACCCGCTGGCCGACGCCGCCGCCGCTCACGCCCACCTCGAAGGCCGGGGCGCCTTCGGTCGCGTGGTCCTGATCCCCTGAGCAGCCGGTCCACCGCTCCCGGTGGTGCGTCTCGGACAATCTGAAGAAGTCCGATTGCTTCTCTTGACGTCGAACGTGTGTTCGATCATTCTGAGGTCATGACGACGACCGCCGACCTCCGGGACCACGCCCTGCGGGTGGCGATGGAGGTGGACCCGGCCCTGCTCACCGGGGAGCAGGCGGCGGTGGCGGTCGAAGATCTGGCCATGGCGGAGAAGGCGCTCGGCGGGACCATGCTGTTCCTGGCCCTCCGGGTTGCCAAGACCAGCGCATGGCAGGGCCGGGGGTTCAAGACGGCGGCGGACTGGCTGGCCTCGGTGGCCGGCATCTCGGTCCACGAGGCGCACCGCCACCTGGGCACGGCCCGCAAGGCCGAGAACCTGGAGAAGACCAAGCGGGCCATGCGCGAAGGGAAGGTGTCGCCCGGCCAGGCCGATGCGGTGACCGACGCCGCCTCCGCCGACCCCTCGGCCGAAGACGACCTGCTCGACCTCGCCGAGCGGGACACCACCCGGAACCTCCGGGAGGAGGCCGCCCGTCGCAAGGCCGCGGCCACGGACTCGGCCACCCGGGAGCGGCGGATCCGCCGGGAGCGGTCCGTGCGCCGGTACACCGATGTCGACGGGGCCTTCAACCTCCATCTGCGTGGCCCGGCCGCCGTCGGCACACGGATCGAAGCGCTGCTGCGGCCCCACGAGGAGCAGGCGTTCCGCACCGGCCGGGCCGACGGCGTGCGAGACACCTTCGAGAACCGCTCCTACGACGCCTTCATCGGGCTGCTCGGCCTCGGCCCCGATGCGGCTGTCGAGCCGGTCGAGTCCGCTGGTCCGGCTGCTGATCGGGCCCGGCCTGCGGCGAAGGCGCCGGGCGGGTCCAACGTGAAGGTCATCGTCCGCATCGACCACACGGCGCTGCTCCGGGGCCACACCATCGCGGGTGAGACGTGCGACGTGGCCGGGCTCGGGCCCATCTCGGTCGAGTCCGCCAAGGACCTGATGGGCGACGCCTTCCTTGCCGCTGTGGTCCTCAAGGGGCGTGACGTGGTGAACGTCGCCCACCTGGGACGGGGGCCCAACGCCTTCCAGCGCACGGCGCTCGAAGCCGCGGGGACCGGGTGCACCAACATCGGCTGCAACCGCACGGTCAACATCCAGATCGACCACCGCACCCCGTTCGCCACGGACCCGGTCACCAAGCTCGACAACCTCGACCCGCTCTGCTCCGGGAACGGCGGCTGCCACGACCTCAAGACCCACCACGGCCACGAGCTCGAACCCGGCACCGGCCGCCGCCGGCTCCTCCCGCCCGACCACCCCGATCACCCCCGGAACCGCCGGGCCACCGAGCGCGTCTCCAGCCCGCTCGGCCGGGCTGACCAACCCACCCTCTGCTGATGGCGCCCGGTCGCGCGCCTCGGCGCACCGGTGGATCAGGCCACGGGTTCGCGGGCGACACCGGAGAAGGCTTCGTAGGCCTCGGCGCGCTCGCGCAGCGGGCCTTCCTCGAGTCCGGTGTCGGCGAAGCGGTAACGGGTGCCGCCGCCACCCCCGTCGCCGGGGTGCTCGGCCAGGAAGGTGCGCATCTTCTTCTCGGTCAGGTCGTCGAGCTCCCGGCCCAGGGCGGCGTAGATGCCCCGGACGGTGGCGATCGGGTCGGCCACGAAGTCGCCGAAGTGCACGTCGACGATGCGCTCCGCAGGGATCACGCCGCGCTGGCGGGCGTCTATGCCCCGGTCCAGGCCCAGGAAGATGTCCTCGGCGTAGTCGGCGCTGATCTCGTGCAGGTCCACGTCGTCGCTGGCCATGCGGCGCAGGTGGGCCGCCAGGGCGCTCACCGAGGTGATGACCTTCAGGGGATCGCGGTGGGTCTGGACGATCACGGCGTCGGGGTACTCGGCGGCCAGGGCGTCGAGGTCCCACAGGTGGGCGGGGGACTTGAGCAGCCACTGCGGCGCCGGGTCGGCGGACTGCAGGTGCTGGAGGTACTGCCGGTGCCAGCGGTAGGCGGGTGCCAGGTCGGCGTCGTGGAGCAGCCAGCGGTCGTAGGTCCGCACGCGGTACTGGCAGGGGAAGATCATGCTGCGGAAGTCGCCGCCGGTGATCCGCACGCACTCCTGGGCCAGGCGGGCGCCCATCGGGTGGAAGGCGGTGAACCCGGGGATCAGCGAGTCCGCCATGGACAGCACGGCGTCGACCTCGTCGATGCGGGGATCGGTGTCGCGGGTGGCGGTCTCCGGCGGTGGCAGCGGCTTGTCGATCTCCCAGGTCAGCGGCGCCCGCAGCTCCGGATCGAGGGCGAGGAGGTCGTAGAGGATGGTGGTGCCGGTGCGCGGCTGGCCGACGATGAAGATCGGGTGGTCGATGGTGCCCTCGGCGACGGCCGGGTGGTCCTTGCGCCAGGCGGTGATGCCGGCCCGGTTGGCCAGGTACTCGACCACGCCCCCGGCGGCGATCTCCACGCCGAGCTCGTGCAGGCGGGCCTCGGTGGCGAACCCGTCGAGCAGGACGTCCAAGCCCTCCTGCCAGGTGTCGGCGCCGAAGTCGTCGGAGCCGGCGACGGCCACCGCCTCCGCCACCAGCCGATCACGCTGGAACCGATCGTTCGTCATCGCTGCCCCTCGTCGTCCGACCCGCACACGGAGACGTCCCCTTGCCCCTGGGCCGTCCCCTGCGCCGGGAACCTACCGCCGCTAGGGTCCGCGTGCCGCCGGCCTACAGGGGGACCAGCGATGACCAGCATGCCGATGCGCACCCGGCGATGAGCACGATGCGCGCGTGGCGCACCCACCGGTACGGGCCGCCGCGGGAGGTGCTCCAGCTCGACGAGGTGGCGGTGCCCGAACCGGACCACGGCCAGATCCTCGTGCGGGTCCAGGCCATCCCGCTGAACCTGAACGACCTGGAGCGCATCACCGGCGGTCCGATGCTGGTGGAGCCCGAGCTGCCCTTCAGCCCCGGCATGGAGGTGTTCGGCACCGTGGAGGCCGTCGGCCACGGGGTCGAGGCCGACGAGTGGATCGGCCGGCGGGTGGCGGCCATGCCCCTGCAGGCCCACGGCGGCTGGGCGCAGCACGCCGTGTGCAACGCGGTCAGCGCGTTCGAGGTGCCGGCCACGATCCCGCTGCCGGGGGCCGCTGCCCTGTACTTCCCCTTCCACCTGGCCTGGCTCGGGCTGATGGACCGGGCGCTGCTCCAGGCCGACGAAACGGTCCTGGTCCACGCCGCGGCGGGCGGGTCGGGGAGCGCGGCGGTCCAGCTGGCCAAGCACTTCGGGGCCCGGGTCATCGCCACGGCCGGCGGCCCCGACAAGGGGGCGCTCTGCAAGGAGCTGGGTGCGGACGTGGTGCTGGACTCCCACGAGGACGGGTTCGCCGAGGGCCTCCTGCTGGAACGGGTCCTGGCCGAGACCGACGGCCGCGGGGCCGACGTGGTGTTCGACAACGTCGGGGCCGCCCTGTTCGACGCCTCCATCAAGGCCACCGCGTACGACGGCCGCTACCTGATGATGGGCTTCGCCTCGGACAAGTCGGTGGCCGACCAGCCGTGGATCGTCCCCCGCCAGGTGCTCATGGGGAACATCCGCCTGTGCGGTGTCACCCTCGCCTACGCCGACGACGGCCTGCGGTCGATGGTGAAGGCGGCGATGGGCTGGAACCTGGCCTCGGGCCGCCAGGGCGCGGCGATCATGCACGAGATCGTGGAGCTGGTGGAGGCTGGTGCCGTGCGCCCCGTCGTGGGCGACGTCGTCGGCTTCGAGGACCTGCCCGCCGCCATCACCGCGATGGCGGACCGGAAGACGACGGGCCGCGTCGTCGCCCTGATCGAGGGGGACCAGCCATGACCATCCGCGTGGTGCAGTGGGCCACCGGCAACGTCGGCCGCAACGCCATCGAGGGCGTGCTGGCCCACCCGGACCTCGAGCTGGTCGGGGCGTACACGTACGACCCGGCCAAGGCGGGGCGGGACGCG
>CALANQ010000135.1 GCA_937926025.1 uncultured Acidimicrobiales bacterium | reverse complement strand
GGTAGTACAGGTCGATGTGGTCGGTGCCGAGCCGCTGGAGGCTGCCGTCGATGGACCGGTTCACGTGCTCCGGCGAGCCGTCGACCGCCAAGAAGGTGGGGGAGTCGGCGTCGAACACCAGGCCGAACTTGGTGGCCAGCACCACCTCGTCGCGCCGGTCCCGGATGGCCTGGCCGACGACCTCCTCGCTGGTGTAGGGGCCGTAGATGTCGGCGGTGTCCAGGAGGGTGACGCCGAGGTCGAGGGCTCGGCCGATGACCTCGTCGGGGTCGGTGCCGTCGAAGCCGCCGTAGATCGGGCTGAAGCTCATGCAGCCGAGGCCGATGGCGCCCGCCGAGAGGCCGGAGCGCCCGAGGGTGCGCGTGGGAAGGGTCATGCCGGTGACGATACGGCGGCCGGGTGGGCCTAAGGTCGGAACATGGCTGTGACCGCCGGCGATCCGGCACCGCCCTTCTCCGTGCCCGGGACCCTCAACGGGGAGCGGCGCACCTACACCCTGGCGGAGCTCGCCGGTCGGCCGGTGGTGCTGATCTTCTATCCGGGCGACAACACGCCGATCTGCACCCAGCAGCTGAACAGCTACACCGACGACATCGACCAGTTCCTGGCCCTCGACGCCCAGCTGCTGGCGGTCAGCCCTGAGGACCTCGACAGCCACGAGGGCTTCGCCGACCACCAGGGCGGGTTCGCCTTCCCGCTCCTGGCCGACACCGACAAGGCGCTGGCCGAGGCGTACGGCGTGCTCGGCCCCGTCGGCTACTACCGCCGCTGCGTCTTCGTCATCGACGGCGCCGGCACCCTCACCTACGTGCACCGGGGGCACGCCGCCTCCACGTTCCGCACCACCGACGAGCTGATCGCCGCTGTCCAAGCCGCCCAGGCGGCCGCCCTCGGTTAGGTTCGCCCCCGTGGCGGCCATCATCGGCCCGGCGGCCCGACGCCGGGCACAGCGGGACAACCTGGCGCTCCTCCTGGCGTTGGGCGGTTCGGCCATCCCGGCTGCCGGTGCCGCGCTCTACAGCGGCGTGACGCCCACCGCCGGCGACGGCCTCACCCTCGGGGCCATCACCTCCTACGACACGATCCCGGTGCTCATGCTGGTGGGTGCCCTCGCCATCGTGGTGCTCGGCGACGAGCAGCGCACCGGTCCGGCATCGGCGCCGGCCCGGGCGGCGGCCCTGGTGACCGCGATCGGCGGCCTGCTCCTGGGGCTGGCCTACCTGCGGGGGGCGTACGTGCTGCGCAGCGGAGGCGCCTGGTCCGTCGACAGCGACGGCCAGCCCGTTGGGTGGACGCTGCTGCGGATCACCAACGTCGCCTCGTTCATCGTGACCGGCGTCGTGTGCCTCACCAGCGCGGCCCTCGCCGGTCGGTGGACCATCGAGCAGAAGCGGAGCACCTCATGACCGACCCTGTTCCTCCGGCCCCGCCGAGCCCGCTGCTCGCCGATGCGCCAGCCGCCGCCGCTGCGCCCTGGCAGGAGCGGCTGGAGGTGGTCTCGCTGCTCCTGCTCCTGTCGGCGGCGGTCACCGTGGTCGCCCGCGTCGTCGGGGCGTACGACCAGGAGAAGTCGGCGCGGTCCGGCGACCTGGGATCGGTCGACCTGGTCTCGGTGGTGCAGCTGGCGGGCCAGTCCGTCGCCCCCATCGCCGCCGGATCGGTGCTCGTCGCGTTCCTCCTGGTCACCCTCGGCCCCGGCGACCGCATCAGCACCCGAGGCGTGCTCGCCCTGCGCGCCGCCACGGTCATCGGCCTCGGCGTCGCCGGCCTCGCCGGGTTCGCCGCCATCGCGTCGCTGCTCGAGTCCCACGGTGCCACCGGTGGGCTGGGGCTCGACGTCACGGGCCAACGAGATGCGCTCGACCGGGTGAGCACCGCGCTGCCCCTGGTGGTCGCCGGCGTGCTCGCCACCTACACGGCCTGGTGCGCGTTCTCGGCTCTGGGCGAGGCCAGCGGGTCACCCGACTGACCTCGGTCGTCATCGGCCGGCCGTGCGACGGCCAGCACGGGTTCACCTGGCGTGCGTAGCGTGCGGGGCATGCGGAACCCGGAGGCCATCGTCGGCGATCCCGAGCAGGTGGAGGCGCTGGCGGGCGCACTGCTCGGGCCGGACCTGGAGCCCATCGTGGACCTGGTGATCACGGCGGACGACGAGGGCTACGAGGCGCGCGCCGTGGACGGCCGGGTGCGGTTCACCCGCACGGACGACGGCCACGGGTGGACCTTCACCGAGACCCTGGTCGAGGGCCGCAACCCGCTCGGCGACCAGGCCACCGACCGGTTCGTGGGGCTGGCGGCGGAGCAGGCCAACCCGTGGCCGAGCCGGGCGGAGAACGCCTACCCGCACGCCTACGAGATGGTGGCGCAGATCTTCGACCACCCGGCGGCGCCGGACGTGGTGACGCTGCACACGCCGGCGCACAACTGGGAGGACCACGGCGGCGAGCGGGGCGAGCACGGCTCCATGAGCACGATCCAGGCCCGGGCGCCGTTCATCCTCGGCGGTGCCGGCGTGCGCCGGCAGGGCCTCGTGCCCCGCTCGTGCAAGCTGGTCGACGTCGCCCCGACCGTGCTGGCCCTGATGGGCGCCGATCCGCACCCGGACGGCGTCGGGCTGAACGGCCGACCCCGCGCGGACGCCCTGCTGCGCCGCCAGGACGGCGAGGCCCTGCGGGACCTCATCGACCCCGACGCCGAGCCGCCGGAGTTCGTCGTCGGCTTCTTGTTCGACGGGTGCAACCCGAACGTGCTCCACGACGCCATCGCGGCGGGGGAGGCGCCGAACGTGGCCCGGCTGCTGGAGCTCGGCGTCGGGTTCGAGCACGGCGCGTTCTCCTCGCTACCCACGGTGACGCTGGCCAACCACACGTCGATCCTCACCGGCGCCCACCCCGGCCACCACGGCATCTTGAACAACGCCTGGTTCGACCGGGGCCGGGGAGAGCAGGTCATCACCAACTCGCCGGCCACGTGGGCGTGGTCGATGGCCACCCTGTCGTCCGAGGTGGAGACCGTGTACCAGGCGGTGAAGCGCACGTGGCCCGACGCCATCACGCTCGCCGCCAACGAGCCGTGCGACACCGGCGCCGACCTGGGCACGTTCGTGCTGATGCGCGACGGGCAGATGCCCGAGCACCCGCCCAAGGCCGAGGATCTGCCGTTCGCCACGGACCGCTTCGTCCGACCCGAGAAGAAGTACGCCACGTCCAGCCGCGTCGACCACATCGGCATGGAGATGGCGGTCGGCGTATGGGGCGACGGCTACCAGGGCACGGCCCACCCGATCCCGAAGTTCACCTGGGTCAACTTCTCGCTCACCGACGCGGCGTTCCACCTCGGCGGCCCGTGGTCGGAGGTGGCCCGGGCGTCGATCCACGACACCGACGCCCGCCTCGGCCAGGTGCTCGATGCCGTCGAGCGGCGGGGCGTGTTCGACCGGACCGCCTTCTTCCTGGTGGCCGATCACGGCATGGAGGAGTCCAACCCCGCGGTCACCGGCGACTGGGGCGATGCCCTGCGCGCCACCGGGGTCCCGTTCCGGGACGAGGCCTACATGTGGATCTACGCGGGGATCGACTGACCCGGCGATCAATCGGCGGGGAGCTGCTCCACCCACGCGGCCACGGCCCGGCGCGCCGCGGCATCCGGCGAGGAGCCGTCGGCGGTCAGCTCGGCGAGCAGCTCGTTGATGGGCGCGACTCCCTGGCCGACGCTCTCGCCCAGCAGCTGGGTCACCTGGGCCCGCACCTTGCGGCGCGTCAGGAGCCACGCCAGGGAGACGAGCGGCCGGGCGATGGAGCGGCCCCGAGCCTCGACCCGGAGGTCCCAGCGCCAGCGCTCCGCGGGTCCGGTCGCGTCGACGGTGACGGCGACGGTGGCCTCTGCCGCCCCGAAGCGGTGCAGCGCCGTGAGCTCGACCTGCGGCGACGCGCTCACCGGCACGTGCTCCAGGTCGATGACGACGTCGGCCTCGACCGGGCCGAAGACATCGACGGTGATCGTGGTCGGTCGGGTCGGCGGTTCGATCGTGACCGCCACCGTCTGCTTCGACGATCGCTGGCGGATCTGGATCTGAACCCGGTCGGGCAGATCCGCGAGCACCTCGATGTCGGTCTCCTGGGTCCGCTCGACCGGCTCGCCCTCGTACTCGAACGACGAGTGCTCGGTGAGGCGGTAGGTGGCCCCGGGCCTCGGATGGTCGCCGCGCACCAGGCGGAACGCGCCACGGCGCGGCTGGTCGGGGCCGGTGCGGACCCCTTCGGTGGTGACGTCAAGCGCGCGCAGCGCGTCGAGGACCGGGCCGGTCAGCGTGCGCAGCGCCGCCACGTCGACCGGGTCGGTACGGGCCTGCTCGTGGAGGTGGATCACACGCCGTCGTTCACGCCGAGGAGCCGGGACCGGCTGACCGCCCGCATCCCCCGGGACAGGCCGAACACCGCGAGGACCCAGGCGATGATGCCGATCACGAACCCGGCGGAGCTGGCCCCGAACAGGGCGCCGGTGCTCTGGCTGTAGGCGATGGCGATCATCGGGAGGGTCACCAGGCCGGCGGCCTGCTGGGCGGCGGCGGTGGACTTCACCCGGGCCGACAGGCGCAGCACGATCGACAGGGTCAGGGCCAGGAACGGCGGCACGACCCACAGCATCAGGATCCACCACGAGCCGGTGGGGAAGAACCAGCCGCCCACCTCCGGCCCGACCAACAGGTTCACGATCAGCGAGTACACGCCGAACCCCGCCAGCGTCGTGGCGTACCCGGGGACGAGGCTGGCGATCAGCTTCCCCAGGTAGATCTCCTTCTCGTGCGCGGGGGAGTGGGCCAGGAACTCGCCGGTCCCTCGCTCCCGCTCGCCGACGATCGTGGAGGCGCCGATGGCCGTGGAGATGGTCAGCGGTACCACGATGGCGATCGGGGCCAGCAGGAACACGGCCAGGGCGTAGGCGGTCTTGCCCTCGGGGGACTGGCCCTCGATCTGCGCCTGGGCCTGTGCCGGCAGCACCTCGAGCGTCTTCGACATCTGGCTGACGACCTCGACGTTGCCGATCTTGGTGATGGTCAGCAGCAGGACGGTGGGGATGATCAGGAAGAAGATGGCGCCCAGGAACACCATCGGCATCCAGAAGCCCTTGTCCTCGATGAGCTGGCGCATGTCGGACCGGGCGACGATCTTGACCCGCCGCCAGCTCAGGTCGCGCCAGCCCTCCCGGGTGGCGCGCGGCGCCGGCGCATCGGTGACGGGGACGGTGGGGGCGGTCATCGGGGTCCCTCCGAGCCGGGCCAGCCGGTGAGGGCGGCCACCTGGCGGGTGCGGTCGGTCACGGACGAGAGGTCATCGCCGTCGTCCACCCCGTCGCCGTCGGCCAGGCGGCGGCCGCCGTCCTCGGCGATCTCGCCGGCCACCCGCTTGGTGCGGACCGCGAAGTACAGGTCCTCGAGCGTGGGGCTGATCGGCTCCACCCGGGTGAGGCGCAGGCCGTTGGCGACGAGGGCGGTGATGACGTCGGGGGTTCGGTGGTCGCCGTCGAGGTGGAGGCGCACCTGCTCGGGCTCGGCCACCGGCTCGATCTGACGGATGCCGGGGATCGCCTTGAGCACGTCGTGGTCGATGGGCGCCTCGCTGCCGACCAGGACCACGGTGCCGGGCCAGAAGCGGCGGGTCAGGTCGGTGGGCGTACCGGACACGAGGTCGTCGCCGTCCTCCATCACGATCACCTTGTCCGCCAGGCCCTCGGCCTCCAGCAGCAGGTGCGTGCACATCACGACGGTCCGACCGTCGTCGGTCATCTCCCGGATCATGTCCAGCACGGCGTGGCTCGACTCCGGGTCGAGGCCCGAGGTGGGCTCGTCGAACAGCAGGAGGTCCGGCTCGTGGAGGATCGACCGGGCCAGGGCGAGGCGGGTCTTCATGCCGGTCGAGAACCCGCCGACCCGCTTGTCGAGGGCGTGCTCGATGCCGAAGCGGGCGGCCGCCGCCCGGATCCGCTGGTCGATCTTGTCGCCCCGGCCCAGGCCGTACAGCTCGGCGGAGTACGCCAGGTTGGCGTGGCCGTCGAGGCGGTCGTAGAGAGCCGGCTTGGCGCTGACCACACCGCAGCGGCGCCGCACCTCCTCGCCGTGCACCGACGGATCCAGGCCGAACGTCCGGACCTGGCCGGCGTGCGGATCGAGGGCACCCGTGATCATCCGGATCGCGGTGGTCTTGCCCGCCCCGTTGGGGCCGAGCAGCACGGTGATGCGGTTCGCCGGCACCTCGAGGTCCAAGCCGGCGAGGGCGTCGACCTGGCCGAAGCGGCGGCGCACCCCGACGAGCGAGACGACCGGGTCCGGGGTGCCCGCTGCGGGCGCGTCGGGGGAGGAGGTGGCGGTCACCCGTGCCCATCGGCGGGTCCCGCCCGTTGTTGACCCGTGCTGGGAGGATGGGTCCACCCCCGGCGGGGCGGGCGGTGGCTACGATCGAACCTGTGTTCGTCTTGGGCATCGACCCCGGTCTCTCGCGCTGCGGCTACGGCGCGGTCCTGCAAGGGCCGTCGGGGGTCTCGGCGCGGGCCATCGGCGTGATCCGCACGGCGCCGGCGGATCCGCTGCCCCTCCGCCTGGCGGAGCTCCAGGGCGAGCTGCGGTCGCTGCTGGCGGAGCTGCGGCCCGACGTGGTGGCCGTGGAGCGCATCTTCTTCCAGAACAACGTGCGCACCGCCATGTCGGTGGGTCAGGCCAGCGGCCTGGCCATGGCGGAGGCGGTCGCCGCCGGGTGCGAGGTCGTCCAGTACTCGCCCAACGAGGTCAAGCTCGCGGTCACCGGCGACGGTGCCGCCGACAAGCAGCAGGTGCAGATGATGGTCCAGAGGTTGCTGGGGCTCGCCTCCCCGCCCCGTCCCGCCGACGCGGCCGACGCCGCCGCGCTGGCCCTGTGCCACCTGGCGCACGCCCCGGCGCGGGCCCGCATCGCCGCCGCCTCCTCGGGGGTGCGGTCGTGATCGGCTCCCTGCGCGGCACCCTGCTGGACCGCTCGATCGACGGCGAGATCCTCATCGAGTTCAACGGGGTCGGGTACCGGGTGCAGGCCGGCCCGGCCACCTCGGCCCGCCTGGGCGACGTCGGCGGCGAGGTGTTCGCGTGGGTTCACCACCACGTCCGCGAGGACGCCGACACGCTCTACGGCTTCGCCTCCAAGGACGAGCGCGACGCCTTCGAGGCGCTGCTCGGCGCCCACGGCGTCGGCCCCGCCCTGGCCATGGCCATCTTGTCCGTGCACCCGCCGGTGAACCTGGCTCGGGTGCTGGCCGACGACGATGTCGCCGCCCTGTGCCTGGTGCCCGGCGTCGGCAAGAAGACGGCCCAGCGCCTGCTCATCGAGCTCAAGACCAAGCTCGACATCCCGCTCGGCGAGCCGGGGACCGGTGCGTCGATGGTGGAATCCGCGCCCGCCGGGTCGGCCATGGCCGTGCGCGCCGATGTGCGCGGCGCCCTCGCCGAGCTGGGCTACCTGCCCGAGGAGATCGCCGAAGCCACCCGGGAGCTGCCCGAAGGCGACGCCGGCGTGCTGCTCAAGGAGGCGCTGCGGCGCCTGGCCGGGGCCCGCTGATCGTGCGCGAGGAACTGCTGGTCCCCGAGCCGCTCGAGCCCCAGGAGCTGTCCGACGAGGTCAGCCTCCGGCCCCGCACGCTGGAGGACTTCGTCGGCCAGGCGGAGCTCAAGGAGCACCTGTCGATCATCCTCGAGGCCGCCCGCCGCCGGAACCAGGCCGCCGACCACCTGTTGTTCGCCGGTCCGCCCGGCCTCGGCAAGACCACGCTTGCCAGCATCGTGGCCACCGAGATGGACGCCGACATCCACGTCACGTCCGGTCCGGCGCTCGAGCGCGGGGGAGACCTGGCGTCGATCCTGTCGCAGCTGTCGGAGGGCGACGTCCTCTTCATCGACGAGATCCACCGCCTGTCCCGGGCGGTCGAGGAGGTGCTGTACCCCGCCATCGAGGACTTCCAGCTTGACATCGTCCTCGGCAAGGGCCCGGCCGCCCGTTCGATCCGCATGGACGTACCCCGGTTCACGCTGGTGGGCGCCACCACCCGCACGGGCCTCATCACCGGCCCCCTGCGCGACCGCTTCGGCCTGGTCGCCCGGCTCGACTACTACGAACCCACCGACCTCGAGGCCATCGTCAACCGGGCTGCGGGCATCCTCGACGTCCCCGTCGACCCCGACGGCTGCCGGGAGATCGCCCGTCGAGCCCGGGGCACCCCACGCATCGCCAACCGCCTCCTGCGCCGCGTTCGCGACTTCGCCGAGGTCCGGGGCACCGGCGTGGTCGACGCGGCCGCGGCCGGCGCCGGGCTCAAGGTGTTCGGCGTCGACGAGCGCGGGCTCGACAAGGTCGACCGGGCTATCCTCAGCGCCATCTGCGAGCGCTTCGGCGGTGGTCCCGTCGGCCTCTCCACGCTCGCCATCAGCGTGGCCGAGCCCACCGAGACCGTGGAGGACGTCTACGAGCCGTTCCTCATCCCCGAGGGCCTGCTCATGCGCACCCCCCGCGGCCGGGTCGCCATGCCCGCCGCCTGGCAGCACCTCGGCCTCACGGCCCCCGCCTCCGCCCCCGATCAAGCACCCCCACCCGGCCTGTTCGGCTGACCACCCGATCACCAGACACCCCGGCCTGCGGCTGTGCCAAGGTGCTCGTTCGTGAAGCTCTGGCGAAGCGCGATGGTGGTCCTCGGCCTGGTGGCCCTGGTGTGCGTGGCGATCGCCGTGTTCACCACCTTCGATGCCGTGTCGTTCCGCGGCGCGTCGTGTGGCAGTCCCGTCGGGCGAGCAGTCCGCGGGACGCCAGGTTGCGAGCGCGAGCTGGCGCACGCGCGTGCCACGCGCACCGCAGCACTCGCTTGGGGCCTGGTCGCCCTGACAGGTCCGTGGCCGCGGGCCGCCGTTCGGCTCCATGCCCCTAAGCCGGCGGGGCAAACAACCCCTTTCTGAGCAGGCTCAGACGATCTCGGAGCCGTCGGGGCGGTACACGGGCCAGCGGCCGTCGGCATCTCGAACGACCCGGAAGCCCTGCTCCTTGATGCGGTTGTGCCAGCCGCAGAGGGGAGCGCCGTTCTCCGGGTCGGTGGGTCCCCGGGTCGGAGCGGCCCAACCGTGGAGGTGGTCGCCCTGGCAGTTGGAGACCGGGACGCAGCACCCGGGCCAAGGGCACGTGTGGTTGGTGAGGAGGATCGCCGTGCGGCGGGCACCGCGGAACAGGCGCTCACGGCGGCCCATGTCCAGCACCACGCCCTTCGAGCTCATCACGACCCGGCGGACGTGGGCCACCATGGCGGCGGCCACGACCTCCGAAGGGTGGAGCGGGTGGCCGTCGACCGTCTCGGACCGGTACCGCCGCCCGGCGTCGGCCTCGGTGGCCGCAGCGTCCGCCTCGGCCACGGGTCCCTCCTCGTCGGCGAAGGGGTCGTCGGCAGGGGTGGTGGTGGCGATGAGGTCGGCGAAGAAGCCGGCCAGGCGCTGGTCGGGCTCGACCTGCTCGCCGTGCTGGCGGCGGAGCTCGCGCTCGAACGTCTCGCGGTCGATGACCAGCTCGGTGCAGATCTGGGTGCCGCCGGGCGTGGTGGCCAGGTGGCCGGCGGCGTCGCAGAAGATCCGGTAGAGGGCGTCCATGCGGCGCTGGCCGTCGGTGCGGGGCAGGTCGTCGACGGTGGCGTCGTCGCCCCGCTCTCGTCGGGCGATGGCCCAGTCGGTCAGGACCTCGGCCTCGATGTAGTGGTCGAAGATGTCGCGCATCTCGGCACCCTGCAGGCCCCCGCAGACCGCTCGGAGCAGCCACGACCCGTCGAACTCGGCGATGAGCGAGGCCGAGCGGTTCTGGTGGTTGCGCTCGCTGCGGTCGGCGGCGCCGTCTTCGTCGGTCAGGCGCTCCCAGTCGCGGAGCTTGGCGTCGAACTCCGGGTAAGGGAGCCGGGCGGCCAGGACGGCGACGTCCTCGTCGGCGGCGACCAGGGCAGCGCGGACCCGGCGGTTGCCGAGGGTGCGGGCGATGCGGTCCACCTGGCAGGCGCCGATGCGACCCACGGCGAACCCGGCCGCCACCAGCGGCATGGCCCGCAGCATGCGAGCGGCCTTGGCCCGCCGCTTGGCCTCGGCCTTGGACAGGTTGGCCTTGTGCCGGACGAAGATGGCGGCGCTCCGGTGGCCCTCGGCGTGGTGGAGGCCGGCGCGCTCGATCTGCTCGAGCACCTGGACCTGCAGGGCCCGCACCTCCCGAGCGCACCTCTCCAGCGCCCGGGTGCAGGCCGCGGCGTCGTCGACGTCGGCCGGGTGCAGGGCGAGCCGGCGGAGATCAGCCAGCCCGGCGCGCGTCGCGGCAAGCGCTGCCTCCACCTCCGGGTCGGCGACCGATGCCATGTCGACACCCTACGGAGGGGGTCTGACAGTGAAGGCACCTTCTCATGCCTTTCATGCCGTCTCGACCGCGGGCGGCGCCGTCATCCCAGGGGGCGGGTCCGACCGGTGGCCGAGATCGTCTGGTGCAGGGTGACGTCGTCGATCTCGAAGGTCTGCTCGGCCCGCGACCGGGACTCGCTCTCCGACACGAGGTGACCGCGCCGCACCTTGGCGACGCCGCTTCCCGTGGAGGTGAAGGCCAGCAGTTCTCCGGTCTGCCCACCCGACGAGATCTCCTGCTCGCCGTCCGCCGCCATGCTCGTGACGCTGCGCACGGTGTAGCCCGAGGCGTCCGC
Source organism: uncultured Acidimicrobiales bacterium (assembly GCA_937926025.1). Classification (GTDB taxonomy): domain Bacteria; phylum Actinomycetota; class Acidimicrobiia; order Acidimicrobiales; family Iamiaceae; genus Aquihabitans. The sequence goes on along the minus strand of CALANQ010000135.1, from coordinate 12,713 downwards.
AGAGGCGAGCGTGAACGTGGTGGTGGCCAGGACCTCGGCCCCCAGCAGGTCGATCGATTGCGTGGTCGTCCACGAGCCGCCCACGCCGATGGGTTGGTCCGGCACCGGCGTGGACAGCTGACCCATCATCGACTCCAGCTGGTCGGTGAGGGTGTCGAACAGCGGGGGAGCGTCGTCGGGGAGCTCGACGGCGACGTCCGACGACCGGCCCAGCGGGTCGATCACCCCGGTGGCGGTCATCCCGACCACGGCCTCGGCCGCCTGCTCCGCCCCGGCCCGGCCCGCCTTCGACCCGTCATCGCCTAGCTCGACGTCGAGCACCTCCTGGCGGACGTCGAACCTCCCATCGGGCCGCGAGGCGACGGTGACCTCGATGGTCTGGGTGGTGGTGGGGGCGGTCACGGACTGCTTCACGCCTCCGGACTCGGCCGTGATGGCGTTCGTGGAGACCACCTCGAACCGCTCGGTCCCGGGCTCTTGGGCGTGGCGGAGGTCCGGGCGGGGCTCGGCGCCGACGTCGAGCACGTGGACCTCGCCGTCGGCCGGGATCGCCGGCCCAGGGCGGTCGGCGATGCGCGTCGGCGACGTGGTGGAGTCGCCGCCGAGGTCGACGGTGATGGTGACGTCGCTCCCACCGGTGCCCCGGGAGCCGTCGGAGCCCTCGGCCGCGCAGGCTCCGAGCAGCAGGGCGCTGATCGCCAGGGTGCCCACCGCCGCTCGTCGTAGAGGTGCCGTCCGGGTCTCGCAATCCGCCATGAGGCGGAGCCTAGGCATGCGGCCGGGGCGCTCGGCCAGCCGCGCCGATCGACCCCAGTAGCCTGCTGACGTGCAGATCCCGTTCAACGCCTCGGTCGGGCCGAGCCTCGGCATCGAGGTGGAGCTGGAGCTGGTCGACGTCCGGACCGGGCACCTGGCCTCGCACGCCACGGAGATCCTGGCGGAGCTGGGCGCCGGGCACCCCGACGGCGAGCACCCTCGGGCCAAGCACGAGCTGTTCGAGTGCTGCATCGAGGTCATCACCGATGTGTGCTCCACGGTGGGCGAGGCCCGGGCCGACCTGGCGGCCACCATCGCCGAGGTGCGGGAGGCGGCGGGCCGCCACGGCTGCACGCTGATCTGCTCCGGCAGCCACCCCTACTCCCTGTGGGCGGAGCAGCGGGTGAGCCCGAGCGAGCGCTACGACGAGCTGGTGGAGGCCATGCAGTGGATGGCCCGCCGCTTGCAGATCTTCGGGATCCACATGCACCTCGGCGTCCGGTCGGGGGAGAAGGCCATCGCCCTCAGCAACGCCGTGGCCACCTACATCCCGCACTTCCTGGCGCTCTCGTCGTCCAGCCCGTTCTGGGAGGGTCACGACACGGGGCTGGCGTCCACCCGCTCCAAGATCTTCGAGGGCCTGCCGACGGCGGGGCTGCCGGCCGAGCTGGCCGACTGGGACGAGTTCGAGCAGTACATGACCACCCTGATCGCGGCGGGGGCCATCACGTCGGTGCGGGAGGTGTGGTGGGACATCCGGCCGCACCCGGACTTCGGCACCATCGAGCTGCGCATGTGCGACGGCATGCCCACGCTGTTCGAGATCGGCGCCGTGGCCGCGCTGGCCCAGAGCCTGGTGGCCCACCTCGATGCGCTCCACGACGACGGTCGGCTCCCGGCGCGGCCCCGCGAGTGGGTGCTGCGGGAGAACAAGTGGCGGGCGGGACGCCACGGCCTCGACGCCGACCTGATCGTGGACGACGCCGGTGCCACCAAGCCGGCCCGGGAGGCCATCGCCGAGCTGGTGGACCAGGTCCGTCCCCATGCCGAGGTGCTGCGCTGCACGGAGGAGCTGGCGGGCATCGAGCGGATGCTGGCCGTCGGCCCCAGCTCGTCGCGGCAGCGGGCCGCCAGCGACGGCGGCAAGAACCTGCGTGCGGTCGTGGACCTGCTGGCCCGTGAGCTCTCCACCGACGAGATCGGCGCATGACCTCCTCCGACGCCACCCGCATCGCCGCCGTGGTCGATCAGCTGAGCGACGAGCTGGTCGCCATCCGACGGGACCTCCACGCCCATCCGGAGCCGTCGTGGGAGGAGCACCGGACCACCGGGGTGCTGCTCGACCGGCTGCGCTCCGCCGGGCTCGATCCGCGGACCGCGCCCACGGGCACGGGCGTCATCTGCGACCTCGGGACCAAGGGGCCGATGGTGGCCCTGCGGGGCGACATCGACGCCCTGCGCCTGTACGACACCAAGGAGGTGCCGTACCGCTCCACCGTCGAGGGCGTCTGCCACGCGTGCGGGCACGACCTGCACGCCACCGCGGTGCTGGGCGCCGGCCTGGCGCTGGCCGAGGCCATGGCGGAGCGCGACGCTCCGGGGCGGGTCCGGCTGATCCTGCAGCCGGCTGAGGAGTCGGTGCCCGGTGGCGCGTCGTCGCTGCTGGAGGCGGGCGTGGTCGACGATGTCGAGGCGGTGTTCGCCCTGCACGCGGACCCGTCACGCGCCGTCGGTTCGCTGGGCATCAGCGCCGGGCCGGTCACCTCGGCGGCCGACCAGCTCGAGATCCGCCTGTTCGGGCCAGGCGGTCACACCGGCCGCCCCCACGAGTCCGTGGACCTGGCGCACCTGGCGGCCCGCGTGGTGCTGGAGCTGCCCATGACGCTCGATCGCCTGTCGGACCCCCGCGACGGCCTCAACCTCACGTTCGGGTCCATCCAGGTGGGCGACGCCCCCAACGTCATCGCCACTGAGGCCCGCCTCCTCGCTTCCCTGCGGGCCAGCGGCCGCGGTGCGTGGGAGACGGCACCGGTCCACCTCGAGCGCATCGTCGCCTCCATCGTGGAGCCGCTCGGCGCCACCTGGGAGCTGGACCACCGCCGGGGCGCGCCTCCGGTGGTCAACGACCCGTGGGCGGCGGCGGTGGCGGCGGCCGCCGCGGCCGAGGTGGTGGGCGACGAGCGGGTCGGCAGCACCGAGCAGAGCGCTGGCGGCGAGGACTTCTCCTGGTACGGCGAGAAGGCCCGCCTCGGCTACCTGCGCCTCGGCGTCTGGGACCCGGCCCGCCTCCGCACCGACCTGCACGCCGGCGGGTTCGACCTCGACGAGTCGGCCATCGCCATCGGGGCCAAGGTCCTGGCCGGCACCGCGCTGCGCGCCCTCGACGAGCTCACCGACGCCTGACCGTTGGACGCCGCCGACCTCGACTACGAGCTGCCCGACGCCTCGATCGCCCAGACGCCGATCGAGCCGCGCGACGCCGCCCGCCTCCTGGTGGACACCGGTGCGGACCAGCCGGTCCTGCACCGCCACGTCCCGGACCTCCCGGACCCGCTCGCCGCCGGCGACGTGCTGGTGGTCAACGACACCCGGGTGATCCCGGCTCGCCTCCACCTGCGCAAGCCCACCGGGGGCGCGGTGGAGGTGCTGCTGCTGGAGCGCCGGCCGGAAGGGCACTGGGAGGCGCTGGTCCGCCCGAGCCGGCGGGTGGCCGACGGCACCGTCCTGACGCTCGACGAGGCCCACGGTGCCCGCGGCGACGTCGAGGTCGTGGTGGGGGAGGTGCTCGGCGACGACGGCCGCCGACGGGTCGACGTGCACGGCGGCGCCGACGACCTGGCGGTGCTCGACGCCGTCGGGGAGATCCCGCTGCCGCCGTACATCCACGAGGACCTGGCCGACCCGGACCGCTACCAGACCGTCTACGCCGATCGGCCCGGCTCGGTGGCCGCGCCCACCGCCGGGCTGCACCTCACCGACGACGTGCTCGCCCGCTGCCGCGCCAAGGGCGTGGCGGTCGTGACCGTGGAGCTGGTGGTGGGCCTGGGCACCTTCCGGCCCATCACCGCGGACCGGGTGGAGGACCACCCCATGCACGGCGAGGCGTACCGGATCCCGGCGGCCACCGTGGCGGCCATCGAGGGCGCCGAGGGCGACGTGGTCGCGGTCGGAACCACCGTGGTGCGGGCGCTGGAGTCGTGGGCGGAGACGGGGGAGACGGATGCCACCACGCACCTGTTCATCCACGGCGACCGCCCGTTCGCCGTGGTGGACCGGCTGCTCACCAACTTCCACGTGCCCCGGAGCTCGCTGCTGGCCCTGGTCCAGGCGTTCGTCGGCCTCCGCTGGAAGGACCGCTACGCCGAGGCGCGGGATCAGGGATATCGCTTCTTGTCCTTCGGCGACGCGACGCTGCTCACGCCATGAAGCTCTCGATCGACCTCGCCGCCACCGACGGAGCCGCCCGCACCGGGTCCATCACCACGCCCCGGGGCGTGCTGCCCACGCCCCTGTTCATGCCGGTGGGCACCCGGGCCTCGGTGAAGGCCCTCGACGCCGACGACCTGGCGGCCATGGGCATCCCGCTCATCCTCGGCAACACGTACCACCTGATGCTGCGGCCCGGTTCCGAGCTCATCGCCGACCTGGGCGGCCTGCACCGGTTCATGGACTGGCCCGGCCACGTGCTCACCGACTCCGGCGGCTACCAGATCTTCTCGCTGAACCCGAAGGTCACCGACGAGGGCGCCCGGTTCCGGTCCACCTACGACGGGACCACCCACCACCTCCGGCCGGAGGACGCCGCCCGCATCCAGTCCGAGCTCGGTGCGGACATCCAGATGGTCCTCGACGTGTGCCCGGCGCTGCCCTCGACGGACCGGATCGTGAGGGCCGCCGTGGAGCGCACCGCGGCGTGGGCCGTCCGGGGCCGCCAGGCGTTCGAGGACCTGGCCGGGTGGCGCCTGGACCGGGGCCTCGACCAGGCCCAGTTCGGCATCAGCCAGGGCGGCATCGACCTGGCGATGCGGGCCGAGAGCGCGCAGCGCACCGTGGAGATCGGGTTCGACGGCTACGCCATCGGCGGCCTGTCGGTGGGGGAGCCCCGCCACGAGATGCTGCCGGCGCTGGCCGCCGCCATCGAGCACCTTCCTGCGGACCAGCCCCGCTACCTCATGGGGGTGGGCGATCCGGCGTCCATCGTGGAAGCCGTGGGCCTGGGCGTCGACCTGTTCGACTGCGTGCTGCCCACCCGGCACGCCCGCCACGGCACGGTCCTCACCTCCGAGGGCCGCCTCATGATCAAGAACCTGGCGTACGAGCGCGACGAGGGTCCGCTGGACCCCACGTGCACGTGCTCGGTGTGCGCCCGCTACACCCGGGCGTACCTCCGCCACCTCCACCGCCTGGGTGAGCCCACCGGGGCCCGGCTGCTCACGATCCACAACGTGGCGTGGCTGTCGAACCTGGTGGTGGGCCTGCGCTCGGCCATCGCCGAAGGCCGCTTCGACGCCGCCCGGCGCACTGTCCTCGACGTCTGGGGCTGAACTCGGTCGTCCCTGCCGGGCGCACTAGGGTCACGAGGCCTTTTCGCGTACCTGAACGGACCCAGCGTTGCTCCTCGGCATCCTTGCGATGATCATCTTCATCCCGGTGTTCTGGGCGTTGGTCATCCGTCCGCAGCAGAAGGAGCAGGCCCGCCGCGAGGCGGAGCACAAGGCGGTGGTCGACACCCTCGAGCCCGGTGAGCGACTCGAGTCGTTCAGCGGCATCCACGGGACGATCGTGTCGGTCGCGGACGACACGGTGGAGGTCGAGATCGCTGACGGAGTCGTGGTCACCATGGCCCGCCTGGCAATCTCCACGAAGATCGAAGAGAGAGAAGACCGATGAGCAAGCGATCCCTGTGGATCTCGCTGATCCTCACGGTGCTGGCATCGCTCAGCGCGGTGGGCATCGCCAAGATCACCGACACGACGCCCACCCTGGGCCTGGACCTGCAGGGCGGGTTCTCCGTGGTGCTCCAGGCGCGCGAGGTCAACGGCGAGCTCCCGTCCGAGGAGAGCGTCGAGAAGGCCAAGGACATCATCCGCCAGCGCGTCGACGGCCTGGGCGTGGCCGAGCCCGAGATCGTCCGCCAGGGGCGCACCGTCATCGTGCAGCTCCCCGGCGTGACCGATCGCAAGAAGGCGGAGTCGGTGGTGGGCTGCACCGCCAAGCTCGAGTTCCGCCCGGTGCTGGCCACCCAGATCAACCCCGATGCGGTCACCACCACCACGTCGAAGTCGGAGAAGACCACCACCACCTCCAAGGAGGCGTCGGGGTCCACCACCACCACGAAGGCCGACGGGTCCACCACCACGACCACGGGCGGCTCCGACGGCGAGGGCGAGACGGGCGCCGGGACGGCCGGGCTCAGCTCGGGCGACGGCGCCCTGCCCCGCCAGTTCGCCCCGTCCACCACCACGACCACGGCGCCGCCCACCACCACGACGGCCCCGCCGGAGACCACCACCACCGCTCCGGCCTCGTCCACCACCTCCACCTCGGCCCCCACCGACGGCAGCACGTCGTCCAGCCAGACCAACGGCTGCAACTCGGGGACCAAGATCGACACCTCGTCGGTGGCCACCACGGCGCCGCTGCCCGAGGGCGCCGAGATCGTCCCGTCGAAGGACGGCACCCAGCTGTACACCCTGGGCCCGGTCGGGTTCACCGGTGACGCCCTGAGCAAGGCCGAGGCCGCCCTGGGCGCCGACGGCGGCTGGGCCGTCAACGTGTCGGTCCGGGGCTCCAAGAAGACCGAGGCCAACGCCGCCTTCAACGCCTGCTACCAGGGTGAGGCCACGTGTCCGGCTCAGACCCAGGACGGGCGCGGCGCCATCGCCATCGTCCTCGACGGCGAGGTCCTCTCCGCCCCTGCGGTCAACGGCCCCGACCTGGCCAGCGACAACTTCACCATCAGCGGCGACTTCTCCCAAGCCGAGGCCAAGGAGCTGGCGCTCGTGCTGCGCTACGGCTCGCTGCCGGTCGAGTTCGACCAGGTGGCCCTCCAGCAGGTGTCGGCCACGCTCGGCACCGACTCCCTGCACGCCGGCCTCATCGCGGGTGCCATCGGCATCGCCCTCGTGGCCGTCTACATGCTGCTCTACTACCGGGGCCTCGGCCTGGTGGTCATCGGCGGCCTCGCCGTGTGGGGCGGCTTCATGTACGGCCTGGTGTGCTGGCTGTCGGCCAACCAGGGCCTCGCGCTCACCCTCTCGGGCATCATCGGCATCGTCGTATCGGTGGGTACCACCGTGGACTCGTACGTCGTCTACTTCGAACGCATGAAGGACGAGGTGCGGGCCGGCCGCAGCGCCCGCAGCGCCACCGACCGGGGCTTCCACAGCGCCATCCGCACCATCATCACGGCCGACGTCGCCTCGTTCCTGGGCGCCTTCCTCCTGTGGTGGCTGACGGTGGGCCCCGTGCGCGGCTTCGCCTTCTTCCTCGGCGTCTCGGTCGTGCTCGACCTGTTCGTCGCCTACTTCTTCACCCGCCCGGTGGTGGCGCTGCTCAGCTACAACAAGCGCCTCACCGACTCGAAGTTCATGGGGCTCGACAGCGCCCGTGACCGAGCCGTGGCCGACCAGAAGGGAGGGGTGGCGTGAGCAACCCCAACGATCCCAACGAGCCCGACGCGGTGGACGAGCCCCAGGAGGAGATCGTCGAGGACTCGCCGGTCGACTCCGTCGATGACCTCATGGCCATCGCCCAGGCGCCCGTCCACCACGGCGCCTTCTCCCGGCTGTACCACGGCGAGACCAACCTCAACATCATCGGCCGCTGGAAGACGTGGTTCGCCATCTCGGCCGTGTTCCTGCTGATCGGCCTGGTCGCGCTGATCGGCAACGGGCTGAACCTCGGCATCGACTTCACCGGCGGCACCGTGTGGGAGGTCCCGGCCGGCAAGGCCGACGTGGCCGACGTCGAGTCCGCCATGAACGACCTCGGCTACGACGACGTCCAGGTGCAGCTGGTCACCCAGAACACCGGCTCGGGCGACAAGCGGATCCTGCGGGTGGAGGCCGAGGCCACGGCGTCGCCGGACAAGGCCACCACCGATGCGCTCGACGCCGCCACCTCGGACCTGAACTCCCTGAAGGGCAAGGTGAAGGGGGCGTCTCGCGAGAAGCTCGACGCCGTCCGGGCCAACCTCGACAGCGTCGACGGGCCCTTCGCCCAGGCGGTGCCCACCGAGCTGGCCGACCTCCAGGACCAGATCGACACCCTGGCCGAGAAGCTCCCCGACTCCAAGGACAAGGCCAAGCTCGTCAGCACCGCGGCGGCGGAGATGCAGACCCAGGTCAGCGCCCTCGACGCCGCCGAGCAGGCCGAGCGCGAGCGCTCCGGTCAGGCGGTCTCGGACATGCTGGCCAAGGAGACCGGCTCCAACGTCAAGGAGGTCACGGTCGACACCGTGGGTCCCTCGTGGGGCCAGCAGGTGTCCAGCAAGGCCCGGACGGCGCTCATCGTCTTCCTGATCGCCATCAGCATCTACATCACGCTGCGGTTCGAGTTCCGGATGGCGGCGGCCACGCTGGCCGCCCTCATCCACGACCTGCTGATCGTGGTGGGCATCTACGCCATCTTCCAGTTCCCGGTGACCCCGGCCACGGTCATCGCCCTGCTCACCATCCTGGGCTTCTCCATCTACGACGGCATCGTGGTGTTCGACCGCGTCGACGAGAACACCAAGCTGCTCGGGCGGAAGTCCAAGATGACCTACACCGACATGGCGAACCTGTCGCTGAACCAGGTGCTGATGCGGTCGCTGAACACGTCGATCACGGCGCTGCTGCCCATCGCCTCGGTGCTGTTCCTCGGCTCGTTCGTGCTGGGGGCCACCGCCCTCGAGGAGTTCGGCCTGGCCCTGTTCCTCGGCCTGCTGTCCGGTGCCTACTCATCGATCTTCATCGCCACGCCGCTGCTGGCGATCCTGAAGGAGCGCGAGCCCCGCTACCGCGAGCTGCGCGAGCGCCTCGCCAGCCGCACGCCCCAGGACACCGAGCTGGCCGGCGCCACCGCCGGCGCGCCGGGCGCCGCGGACCGGTCCACGGCCACGGCGGCGGCTCCCCGGCCCCGCAAGCAGGGCAAGAAGCGCTGATGGCCGAGCCGCTGGCCCTCGACGGCTACATCCGGGACATCGCCGACTTCCCCAAGCCGGGGATCACGTTCAAGGACATCACGCCGCTGCTGGCCGACGGACCGGCCCTGGCGGCGGCCGTCGACGGGCTCAGCCGGCCCTTCGCCGATCTCGGCATCACCAAGGTGGTCGGCATGGAGGCCCGGGGCTTCATCTTCGCCGCCCCGGTGGCGGTGGCCCTGGGGGGCGGGTTCGTGCCCGTGCGCAAGGCCGGCAAGCTGCCGTGGGCCGTCAACCGGCAGGAGTACCAGCTGGAGTACGGCACGGACCTCCTGGAGATCCACCAGGACGCCCTCACCGCCGACGACCGGGTGCTCATCGTCGACGACGTGCTGGCCACCGGCGGCACCGCCGCCGCCACCGTCGAGCTCATCGGCCAGAGCGGTGCCGAGGTGGCCGCGCTCGCGTTCGTGATCGAGCTCGGGTTCCTGGGCGGGCGCGCGCCGCTGGGCGACGCCGCCATCACCGCCCTGGTCACGTACTGAAGGGTTGCGGCCGGCCGTAGGCTGAACGCATGTCGACCGTCAGCCGGGTGCTCCCGTGGCGCCGCTCCAGCGCCCCCGCCTCGGTCGAGCTCGCGCCCCTGCTGGCCACGTTCCGCCAGCACCACCCGAAGACCTCCACGGTCCTCATCGCCCAGGCCTACGAGCTGGCGGCCGCAGCCCACGAGGGCCAGCACCGCAAGAGCGGCGAGCCGTACATCCACCACCCGCTGTCGGTGGCGAGGATCGTGGCCGACCTGGGGCTCGACGACGTCACGGTGGCCGCAGCCCTGCTGCACGACTCGGTCGAGGACACCGGCGTCACGCTGGAGCAGGTGGCCCGCCAGTTCGGGGACGAGGTGGCGGCCATCGTCGACGGCGTCACCAAGCTGGACCGGGTCCAGTTCGACTCCAAGGCGGCGCAGCAGGCGGCGTCGATGCGCAAGATGCTGGTGGCCATGGCCCAGGACCTCCGGGTCCTCATGATCAAGCTGGCCGACCGGCTCCACAACATGCGGACCCTCGGAGCCATGGCCCCCGAGAAGCAGACCCGCATCGCCCGCGAGACCATCGACGTGTACGCGCCGCTGGCGCACCGCCTCGGCATGCAGGACCTCAAGCAGCAGCTCGAGGACCTGAGCTTCGCCACGCTCCACCCCAAGCAGTACGCCGAGATCGACCACATGGTGGCCGAGCGGGCACCGGAGCGCGAGCTGTACCTGGAGCAGGTGCTGGAGGAGGTGCGCCTCCGCCTCTCCGAGCTGGGCGTCGAGGCCGACGTGTCCGGCCGCCCGAAGCACCTGTGGAGCATCTACGAGAAGATGGTGGTCAAGGGCCGCCAGTTCGACGAGATCTACGACCTGGTGGGCATCCGGGTCCAGGTCGGGTCGGTGCGGGACTGCTACGCCGCCCTCGGGTCCATCCACGCCACCTGGCGGCCGGTGCAGGGCCGGTTCAAGGACTACGTGGCCATGCCCAAGTTCAACCTGTACCAGTCGCTGCACACCACGGTGATCGGGCCGCAGGGCAAGCCGCTCGAGGTGCAGCTGCGCACCGTCGAGATGCACCAGCGCGCCGAGTTCGGCGTGGCGGCCCACTTCGCCTACAAGCGGGGCACCCCGGCCGACGAGCTGGCCTGGCTGAACCGGATCGTGGACTGGCAGTCCGAGACGTCGGACCCCGAGCAGTTCATGGAGACGCTCAAGGTCGACCTGGAGCAGGACGAGGTCTACGTCTTCACGCCCAAGGGCCGCGTCATCACCATGGTCAAGGGCGCCACGCCCATCGACTTCGCCTACGCCGTGCACACCGAGGTCGGCCACGCCTGCGTCGGGGCCCGCGTCAACGGGCGGCTGGTGGCGCTCAGCCACCAGCTGGCGTCGGGCGACACCTGCGAGATCTTCACGTCGAAGGTGGAGGGCAGCGGGCCCAGCCGGGACTGGCTCCAGATCGTCAAGACGCCCCGCGCCGCCAACAAGATCCGCCAGTGGTTCTCCCGGGAGCGCCGGGAGGATGCGCGCGAGACCGGCAAGGAGGAGCTGCAGAAGCAGCTCCGCAAGGAGGGCCTGCCCACCCAGAAGCTCCCGGCCGGCGTGCTGGAGGAGGCGGCCCTCGACCTCAACTACCTGGACCTCGACGCCCTGTACACGGCCATCGGCGAGCACCACGTCTCGCCCGAGGCCGTGGTCGGGCGGCTCAGCCGCCTGCTGCGCGCCGGCGACCCCGAGCGCGAGGAGCAGCTGCCCACCTCGGTCACCCGGTCGTCGCGCATGCGCAGCAACCGGACGGGCGCCGGGGTCCACGTCGAGGGCCTCGACGACGTCATGGTCCGGCTGTCGCGCTGCTGCACCCCGGTCCCGGGCGACGAGATCATCGGCTTCGTCACCCGTGGCCGCGGCGTGTCGGTGCACCGGGCCGACTGCGCCAACGCCGCCTCGCTCCAGGCTGGCCAGCGCGACCGGCTGATGGAGGTCGAGTGGGACAGCGATCTGTCCGGCGGCCTGTTCGTGGCGTCCATCGAGGTCCGCTCGCTCGATCGCCCGGGGCTGCTCGGCGACGTGTCGGGCGTGCTGGCCGAGCACAAGGTCAACATCATCGCCTGCAACATGAAGACCGACCGGGACCGGATGGCGTCCATGCGGTTCGAGTGCGAGCTGGGCGATCCGTCGCACCTCGATGCCGTCCTCGGCCGCATCCGTGCCGTCGACGGCGTGTACGAGTCGTACCGGGTCCTCCCGGGGTCGGGCTCCGGCGACTGACTCGTCTACCGTGCGGCCGATGGTTGCCGACGTCGACTCCCTCATCGCCGACGACGCCCCCGGCTGGTTCCGACGGGCGCTCCACACCCCGTTCTTCGACGAGCACGTCGAGGTCGACGGCGCCCGCATCCACTACCTGGCGTGGGGCGAGCCCGGCCGCAAGGGCCTGGTGTTCGTGCACGGCGGCGCCGCCCACGCCCACTGGTGGACCCACGTGGCGGCCACGTTCTCCCGGCAGTACCGGGTGGTGGCCATCGACCTGTCCGGCCACGGCGACTCCGCGCACCGCGAGGCCTACTCCCTGGAGCAGTGGTCCCGGGAGGTCATGGCCGTCGCCGACGACGCCGGGATCGCCGGGCCGCCCGTCATCATCGGCCACAGCATGGGCGGGTTCGTCACCATCGCCACCGCCGCCCTCAACTCCGACCGCCTGGCCGGCGTCATCGTGCTGGACTCGCCGGTGGCCGAGCCCGACGCCGAGGTGGGCGCCGCCCAGGCCAAGCAGGCGTTCGGCGTGCCCAAGGTGTACCCCACCAAGGAGGACGCCCTCGTCCGCTTCCGCACCGTGCCCCGCCAGGACAACGACCTGCCCTACGTGATCCACCACGTGGCCCGGCGGTCCCTGCGCCAGGTCGAGGGCGGCTGGAGCTGGAAGTTCGACCACGACCTGTTCAGCGCGTTCACATCCAGCATCCGGGCGGTCGCGCTGCCGTACCTGCCCGACGTCCGGTGCCGCTTCGCCCTGCTGCGCTCCGAGCTGGGTCTGGTCACGCCGGACATCGGCGAGTCCATGTACGAGAAGCTCGGCCGCGTGGCGCCGGTCGTGGAGCTGCCCGAGACCGGCCACCACGGCATGCTCGACCAGCCGCTCCTCGTGATCACCGCCGTCCGCACCCTGCTGGCCGACTGGGACCACAGCACCCCGCAGCGCCGCTAGCAACGGACTTCGGGAGCCGGGGGAGCGAGCAGTAGCCTCGGACCTCCATGGCACGAGCGAAGTTCCAGGCACCGAAGGGGACCCAAGACGTCCTC
>CALANQ010000134.1 GCA_937926025.1 uncultured Acidimicrobiales bacterium | reverse complement strand
GGGGGGGGGGGGGGGGGGGGGGGGGGGGGGGGGGGGGGGGGGGGGGGGGGGGGCGAGGCGGGGGGGGGGGGGGGGGGAGGACGAGGTCCATGATCTCGGGGGTGTGGCGGAGCTCGATGCGGTGGATGTCGCCGAGGTAGTCGCCGTCGATCTGGTACGGGAAGGGGCGGCCCTCGAGGGCCTCGACCACCAGCTCGTCGACGTCGGGGCGGTAGTGGACCCAGCGGTCCTTCTGGAGCGAGCCGTTGGCGCGCAGCGCCTTGTACATGACCCCGAGGAAGCGGTCCGGGCGGAGTGATCGGACGGTGACCATGGCGAGGCCGTTGTCGAGCCCGGCATCGGGGGCGATGTCGAAGGGCATGTTCCCGACGTAGGTGTACGGGTTGGTGTTGCAGCACACCGAGAAGTAGCCGTCGTCGACCCGGTCGCCATCGGGGTAGGTGACGGAGAAGTGCGGCTTCTTGCGGTCGTAGTAGCGGAAGAAGGTGGTGAGGCCGGCGTAGATGAACAGCGGGTGGCCCGCCCAGCGCTTGAGGCCCGAGCGCCGCTCCACCTGCTCGACGAGGGCGGCGTCGTAGCCGAGCCCGACGTGGAAGCAGAAGTAGCGGCCGTTGGCCGAGCCCAGCCCGACCCGCTTGATGGAGCCGGCTTCCATGGCCCGGAGCAGCTCGGTGGTGGCCTCGATCGGGTCGTTGGGCAGGCCGATGCTCCGGGCGAACACGTTGGTGGACCCGCCGGGAAGCACGCCGAGGGCGGTCTGGGTCCCGGCCAGGCCGTTGGCGGCCTCGTTCACGGTGCCGTCGCCGCCGAGCACCACCACGACGTCGACGCCGTCGCCCGCCGCTCCCTGGGCGAGGCGGGTGGCGTGGTTGCGTCGCGCCGTCTCCACCAGCTCGACCTCGTGGTCCTCGGCGAGGGCCTTGCGGATGAGGACGCGCGTGCGCGCCGTCACCGACGAGGAGAACGGGTTGACGAGCAGCAGGACCTTCACGCAGGGGCGACGGTAGGCGCGCCACCGGCCACCGGGCGAGGTCGGGGGCCGGTGGTGGTGCCGCCCGGGCCGGCACCACTAGCGTTTCGTCCGGGATCCACCGGCCCGACGGGTCGGTGGGGCGATCGGGGAGGTCGTGAGTTGACGGGTTCGAAGGCACCGCTGCGCCTGGCGGCGTTCGCATTGGCATCGCTGCTCGTGGTGGTGGGCGCCACCGCGTGCGAGCCGCCCCGGCAGCCGGCCAAGGACCGGGTGATCATCTTCGTGCACGGCTGGTCCGCCTTCGGCGCCGGCAACGACTGCAACGGCAACTTCGGGTCGCTGAAGACGTCGCTGCGCAACAACGGCTTCACGGGCGCGATGGTCACGGTCGGCTACTACGACAGCGACCGCAACTGCGACGTGAACCTGCGCAGCTGGGGCTCCATCGACAACTCGACGTCCTGGAAGGACCTGTCGAAGGTGTTCTCCAAGTACGTGTACGAGACGTACACGAAGAAGGGCATCCCGGTGGACCTCGTCGGCCACTCCATGGGCGGGCTCATCACCCGCGGCGCCGTCCAGGGCGCCCAGGCCAAGGAGTCGGGCTTCTCGGCGCCGCTGAACGTGGAGGACTCGGTGACCTTCGCCGCGCCCTTCCAGGGTGCCGCCTGGTACTCGACGGGCTGCCTCTGGGGTCAGTGCAGCCAGCTGAAGCCGGGGGCCAGCGACATCAAGTGGCTGCAGACGAACGGCGCGCCGCAGGGCGTGAACGGGACGGACTGGACGGCGTTCGGGTCCACGGCCGACGACACGGTGCCCGACTCGTCGGCCCTGGCCATCAACGTGCCGGCGGCTCGCAAGGTGCTGTACACGAACGTGGAGCACAGCGACTACATGGGCAACGCCACCGCCCAGGCCCGAGCAGCCAAGGCGCTGGCCGAAGTCGACAGCTGACCGGGCGATCGTCCGGATTTGTGACGGGGCGGCGCGCCGAACAAACTCGCCGCCATGAACGTCGTCGTCTGTGTCAAGCAGATCCCCGATCCCGCCGATCCCGGCGCGCTGAACGCGGATCACACCCTCAAGCGCGATGGAAAGCTCATCCTCGACGAGTCCGACTCGTACGGCGTCGAGATGGCTCTCCAGCTGGTCGACAAGGCCGGTGAAGGCGAGGTCACCCTCGTCTCCATGGCCCCCAACGGCGAGGTGTCCGGTCTCCGCACCGCCCTCGCGATGGGTGCGGCCAAGGCCGTCCTGGTCAGCGACGACGCCCTCAAGGGCGCCGGTGCGCTCGACACCGCCAAGGTGCTCGCCGCCGCCATCGGCCGGGTGGAGGGTGCGGATCTGATCCTCGCTGCCACCGAGTCCTCCGACGGCTACACGGGCACCGTGCCCGAGCAGATCGCCGCCATCCTCGACCTGCCGTCGATCACCTTCGCCAAGTCGGTGGAGATCGCCGACGGCACCGTGAAGGTCCAGCGCCAGACCGAGGCCGGCTACGACGAGTGCGAGTCGCCCCTCCCGGCGCTCGTGTCCGTCACCGCCGGTGTGGTCGAGCCCCGCTACCCCTCGTTCAAGGGGATCATGGCGGCCAAGTCCAAGCCCGTCGACACGGTGACCGTCGCCGACCTCGGCATCGACTCGGCCATCGTCGGCTGGGCCGGCGCCGGTCAGGAGATCGTCAACGTCGAGGCCGCCCCCGAGCGCGAAGCCGGTGAGGTCATCGAAGACGACGGCGAAGCCCACCTGAAGATCGTCGAGTTCCTCGACGGCCTCAAGGTCCTCTGACCCAACCCATCGAAAGGAACGAAGACATGGCTCTTCCCAAGGTTTGGGTCCACGCCGAGATCAACGAGAACGGCGTCGCCCCCATCACCCTCGAGATGCTCGCCAAGGCGCGTGAGATCGCGGACACCGTCGAGGTGTTCGTCGGCGACGCCGGCGACGGCATCGCCGCCACGGTCGGCGCCCACGGCGCCACCGCGGTCCACGCCACCGGCGACCTGGGCGGCAAGCTCCAGGGTGTGCACGTCGCCGCCGCGCTGGCTGCGGCCATCGAGGCCAACGGTGCGCCGGACCTGCTCATGCTGGGCACCACCTACGACGGCCGTGACATCGCGGCCCGTCTGTCGGTGAAGCTCGACAAGCCGGTGCTCACCAACAACATCGACATCGACGTCACCGACGGCATCGTCGTCACCACGCCGATCTTCGGCGGCACGCAGCTGGTGAAGACCAAGTTCGCCGCCGGTGCCCCCGCCATCGCCCTCTTCCGCCCGAAGTCGTTCGTGGCCGAGGAGTCGGGCGGCGGCGCTGCTGCCGTCAGCGAGCTGGCTGTGCCCGACACCGGTGCTGCCGGCACCGCCGTCCGCACCAACCGCCACGTCGAGGAGACCACCGGTCCCAAGCTCGACGAGGCGGCCGTGGTCGTGGCCGGTGGCCGTGGCCTCGGCGAGGCCGCCAAGTTCGACCTCATCGAGGACCTCGCCAAGACCCTCAAGGGTGCGCCCGGCGCCTCGCGTGCCATCGTCGACGCCGGCTGGGTGCCCTACAGCTACCAGGTCGGCCAGACCGGCAAGGTCGTGAAGCCCACCGTCTACATCGCCGCCGGCATCTCCGGTGCCACGCAGCACATGGTGGGCATGAAGGGCTCCAAGAACATCATCGCGATCAACAAGGACCCGGAGGCCCCGATCTTCGGTGTCGCCGACCTCGGCATCGTGGGCGACGTGCACAAGGTGCTGCCCAAGCTGCTCGAGGCCCTGCAGGCCCGCTGATCCGAGCACACGTGCGTACGAGTGGGCCCCGGCCGTGGTGCCGGGGCCCGTTCGCGTCTCAGGGGTGATGGGTGAGCCTGCGGGATCGGCTGCGCAACCGGAAGAACGACGGCGTCCTGCGGGCCAAGCTCAGCCAGGGCGGGCCGGTGCGCGTCCCGTGCCGCCTGCGGCGCACCTCGGCCCGCGGGTGGGGGCCGTGGACGGAGGCGGCGCTCCAGCTGGGGGCGGTGCCCGATGGCGAGGCCCGGTGGCTCACGGACGATGCCGTCGCGGTGGGGTTCTCGTCGACCAACCCGACCGTCGACCTCCCGTTCGAGGAGGTGTCCGACGTCTACCTGCGGACCGTGCGGTTCCGGACCGAGGCGTTCTGGGGGATGGAGAACGACATCGTGGTGGTGGCCAGCGAGCGGGGCACCATCGAGGTGGCCGTCACCCCGGGCGACGCCGAGGCGCTGGCCGCCCGCCTCGCCGAGCTGCTGCTCCCCGACGCCTGACCAGCGGCGCCGGGTGAGCTGAGGGGTACCCGGGCCGCGGTAGCGTGCCCGGCGTGACCGGCGCCGCGGACGAGGAGCTCACGATCGACCAGCTCGCCGCCGAGGTCGACATGACGGTGCGGAACATCCGCGCCCACCAGGCCCGCGGGCTGCTCCCGCCGCCCACGCTGAAGGGCCGCATCGGCTACTACGGACCGCTGCACCGGCGCCGGCTGCTGCAGATCCGGGCCATGCAGGACGAGGGGCTGAACCTGGCGGCCATCGCCAAGGTGGTCAACGACGGCCAGCTCACGGCGGTCACCACGGAGGCCTTCACCGCGTCGGAGCCGGCGTGGTTCGCGCCCGACGAGCTGCTGGCCCGCCTGGGCACGCCGCCCGACGAGGTCACAGCCCGGGCCATGGAGCTGGGGCTCATCGCCATCGACGGCGACCGGGTCCGGATGGACCTGCCGGGGTTGCTGCCGCTGGCCGAGGAGTTCCTGGCCATGGGCGTGCCGCTGGCGGCGCAGCTCGACGCCCTGGCCGAGGTGCAGCGGGCCACCGAGCAGGTGGCGGCGGCGTACCTGCAGCTGGCCGACGAGCACCTCATCGCTCGGGTGGCGGTGGACTCCGGTGGCGACCTCGAGGCGATCCGCCGGTCGGTGGCCCGGTTGGGAGACCTGGCCCGCGTGGCGCTGAACGCGTCGTTCAACCACGCCATGTCCGACGCGCTGCGCGCCCACTTCGAGCGGTAGCGGCCCCCGGCTGACCCGCCCTGGCGAGGGTCGGTCAGGCGGCGACGGCGTCGTCGGCGGCGGCGGCGGCCGGGGTGTTGCCGTCGGCCTCGTAGAGCCCGCAGCGCTTCCAGACGAACCTGGCCACCGGGTTCA
>CALANQ010000133.1 GCA_937926025.1 uncultured Acidimicrobiales bacterium | reverse complement strand
CGTGACCCGGCTGCCCCGGGCCTGCTGCAGGAACATCGGGAACCCGCCGGCCCACTTGGCCATCCACGTCATCGGCACGCCGGCGATGAGGTGGGCGCCCGCCTCCTCGGCCGCGGCGCGAGACGCGGGCCGTGCTTCGGCGAACGCCTGGCGTTCGGCGGCGAGGCGTTCGGTGAGCTTGGTCCGGTCGATGCCCACGGTTCCTCCTGAGGGTGCGGCGTGGCCGGGACCGTACCGCCCGCGCCCGTCGGGGGCTTCGACGGGCGCGCGGCCGGGAGGAGGGGTTGGGGCGGGTGTCGGGGGAACCGGGTCCCGACACCCGCCCGGTCCGAGCGCAACCTCCCGTGTCGGAGGAGCGGCGGCTCGGAGGCTTGTGGTGGTCAGCCGTGCTGGGCGCCCACCGGGACCGAGACGGGACGGGTGAGGGTCTCGGCCTCGTCCATGCCGAAGGGCCAGGTGGCCCGGGCCTCGACCCGGCCTCGCTTGGCGAGCTCCTGGACCAGCACGACCTCGTCGCCGACCTCGCACTGGTCCAGGCAGATCAGCAGCAGCCCGAGCGGGGTGGGCAGGTCGGGGAACACGGAGTGGCGCATGCCGGCCTTGGTGCGGAAGTGCAGGTCGACGCGCACCAGCTGGTCGCCGTCGAGGCGGCGGGCGAGCCACCCGTGGGCGTCCTCGGTGGCGGAGCGGAGGGCCTGGGCGACGATCCGTCGGCGGTCTCGGCCGTCGGGCAGGTCGCCGGCGAACCACTGCTCGAGCTGTTCGAGCAGCCACGCCTGGCGGGCGGGGTGGGCGGCGGCTCCGCCCTGGAACGGGCTGAGGGGATCGGCGGGGGCGTGGGGTTCGGTGGTCATCGGTCCTGGGTTCCTCGGGTGATGTTAGGAATGCCTAACACACTTTGAGAGGTTGTCAAGAAGGACGCTCGAAGATGCCCCTGACCTGGCGATGCCCGAGTTCGTTGACCATGACATCGAACAATGGCACAGTGGTCGGTGGTGACGATTGCAACGACCCCTCCGGCACCGGCCCGTCAGGGCCGGGTGCCCACCCCCGACCAGCTGGACGCGTTCCGGGCCGTCCAGCAGCTCGCCTACCGGGCGGCCCAGGACGTGGCCGCCACGCTGGAGCCGGGTGTGACCGAGCGCCAGGCCGCCACGGCGCTGCGCGGCCGGCTGGAGGCCGCCGGGGTCGACGACTGGTTCCACCTGCCGTTCGCCTGGTTCGGCGACCGGGCCGCGTTCCGCCGATTCCGGGTTCCGCTCCAGTTCCTGCCCACCAACCGCCGCCTCGAGGAGGGGATGGGGTTCATCCTCGACGCCGCCCCGGTGGTCCGGGGCGCCACCGCGGACATCGGCTTCACCGACGTCTGCGGTGCGAACCCGGCCGTCGAGCAGATCATGGACGACCTCGCCGCCCACCGGGCGCTCATCCTCGCCGAGGTCCGGGCCGGCCGGACCTTCCGCGAGGTGTACGAGGCCGTCGACCGCCTCGCTGCCCAGCAGGGGTACGCCAACCGCCACCACGCCTACCCGGCGCACGTCATCGGCCACGCGATCGAGCCGCTCGATCCGGGTCCGGGCCGCGGCCTCACCCCCGCCCGGTTCGGCCGCCGCCACGTGCGCTCCCTGCTGCGCACCATCGCCGCCGGCCGCCGGGAGCACTGGTCGCCGCTGTGGTCCGGCGATCCCCGCAGCGACCATCCGCCGGTGGCCGGGCTGTGGGCCATGGAGCCGCACCTGGGCCTGCGCGGCGCCGGCGCCAAGTTCGAGGAGATCCTGGTCATCACCGACGATGACGCCTTCTGGCTCGACGACGACCTCCCGCACGTCCGTCGCTGGGCCGCGCGCGGCGCCACCGGAACGGTCGCCCGATGAGCGCCGGTGCCGAGGAGCGCCAGCGTCGGGTCACCGGCTTCGGCGGCGTGTCGCTCGCCGTGCAGGAGCGCGGCCCGGTCGACGGCCCGCCGGTGGTCCTGGTCCACGGCTACCCCGACGACCACGCGGTCTGGGACCTGGTGGCCGATCGCCTCGTCGCCGACCACCACGTCATCACCTACGACGTGCGCGGGGCCGGCGCATCCGAGGTCCCCGCCGACACCAGCGGCTACCGCATGGAGGCGCTCATCGCCGACCTCGCCGCCGTCATCGACGCCACCTCGCCGGACCGGCCCGTGCACCTGGTGGCCCACGACTGGGGGTCGATCCAGTCGTGGTCGGCCGTGACCGATCCGGTCGTGGGTCGCCGGTTCGCCAGCTTCACGTCGATGTCGGGCCCGAGCCTCGACCACGTCGGCGCCTGGATCCGGTCGCACCGCCGTCCGGGAGCGGGCCGGTGGACGGCGGCGCGGCGCCAGGCCGTGCGCTCCGGGTACATCGCAGCGTTCCGCACGCCGTTCCCGACGAGGGCCTGGCAGCGCGGGCGCCTGGCCGAGGGCTTCCCGCTGGTGCTCGAGCGGGTGGAGGGCGCCGTCGTCGACGATCGCTGGCCCGGTCCCCGCCTCGTCCGCAACGGGGTGAACGGGATCGGGCTCTACCGGGCCAACATGCACGGCGGCCCGCCCCGCCCGCCGGCCACCCCGACCTCGGTCCCGGTCCAGCTCCTGGTCCCCGCCGGCGATCGCTACGTGACCCCCGCCCTGCTCGACGGCCTGGAGGCCCTGGCCCCCGACCTGGTGCGGCGCGACATCGGCGGCGGGCACTGGATCCCCCGTTCCAAGCCCGACCTCGTGGCCCGGCTGGTGGCCGAGCACGTGGCCGCGGTCGAGGCCGGCCGG
>CALANQ010000132.1 GCA_937926025.1 uncultured Acidimicrobiales bacterium | reverse complement strand
TCCTGGTGTCGATCGCTCTGGGTCGGCCGCTGATCGGCAAGCTGGCGCACGACTTCTGGCCCATCACCCCCGAGCAGTCCGAGCTGCCCCGGGTGCGGCGGCTGATGGTGGGCCTGACCGTCCTGTGGGCCGGGGTGAACCTGGCCACCGCCTCGGTCACGCTGGTCCTGCTGCTGTCGCTGGACCTCACCACCTTCCTGGCCGCCAAGCAGCTGTCGGGCCTGGCCATCACCGTGACCGCCATCGCCGTGACGATCGCCTGGTCGCACCGCACGGCCAGCGCCGAGGGCATCATCGCCCCCAGCCGCCGGGCGGCCCGACGGGGCGCGCTGCGGCCGGCGCCGGACCTCGATCTCGAGCCGGCGCTGGTCCCGATCGCCGCCTGATCGCACCCGCGGTCAGCTCGTGACGACGCGGTTGATCGCTGCGGCCACCATGGGCGCCCACCCGGCCATGCCGGCCGCGTTGGGGTGGACCGGTGCGGCGGCCGTGGTGGGGGTGAGCCCCTCGACCCACTTGGCCAGCGGCTGGCAGAAGTCGTGGCCGACGCTGACCGGTGCGATGTCGATGTAGGTGGCACCGCCCGCCGCAGCCCGGTTGCGCAGCATCGCGTTGAGCTCCTTGACCTTGGCCCGCAGGTAGGGGACGTCCGCCGGCAGCACCGGGACGAGCGGGTAGCAGCCCGTCCCGGTCTCGGGGAGCACCGTCGGGTAGCCGACGAGCAAGATCGTGGCCCGGGGTGCCCGGCGCTTGATCTCCTTCAGCACCCGGTCGATCTTGGGTGCGGTGGCGGCGATGCGCTCGCTCAGCTCGTCGCGCCCGTCGTGCACGTAGTCGCCCTTGCAGCCGGGGTCGTTGGGCAGCGACGTGCCGCAGTTGATGACGATGCTGGTGAACCCGATGTCGTTGCCGCCGATGCCGAAGGTGACCACCTTGGTCTGGCGGTTCAGGGCATCGAACTGCGGTGGGTTGGCGGGTCCGGGCTGGACGTCCTGAGCCGCCCAGAAGTCGTCGGTGGTGGCGCCCGAGCAGCTGACGTCGACGAACTTCGCGACCCTGATCTTCGGCTTCACCAGCGACGCGTAGTTCCGGTTCGAGCGCAGGCACCCGAGCGGGGCGGTGGACTGGACCGGGATCAGGGGCCCGGCCACGTAGCTGTCGCCCATGGCCACGTAGGTGTCCGGCGGCGGTTCGCATCCCGTCAGCCCCACGGTGGCGATGACCCCGCCCACCAGCGCCGCCGCCACCGCTCGTCGCACTGCTCGAACCCGCATCGCCTGCCCCTCCTGTCGCGGGGTCCCGCCCCCGGTGGGTCCGAGCTACCCGCGCAGCGGGCCCGCCATACCCGGACGCGACGAGGGACCGGCCGGGCGGCCGGTCCCTCGTCGTCAGATCAGCGGATCGTGATCAGGCCAGGTCGAAGCGGTCGTTCTCCATGACCTTGGTCCAGGCGGCCACGAACTCGTCGACGAAGCGGTCGCCGCCGTCGCTCTCCGCGTACACCTCGGCCAGGGCCCGCAGCTCCGAGTTGGAGCCGAAGACCAGGTCGACCCGGGTGGCCGTCCAGCGGGCGGCGCCGGTGGCCCGGTCCTTGCCCTCGTAGACGTCGTGGAGGTCCGACGTGGGCGCCCACTCGGTGGCCATGTCCAGCAGGTTCACGAAGAAGTCGTTGGTGAGCTGGCCGGGCCGGTCGGTGAGGACGCCGAGGTCGGTGCCGCCGGCGTTGGCCCCGAGGACCCGCAGACCGCCGAGCAGGACCGTCATCTCGGGAGCACCGAGACCCAGCGTGAACGCCTTGTCGACGAGCAGGTGCTCGGCGGCGAGCGGCGCCCCCTTCTGGAGGTAGTTGCGGAAGGCGTCCCACCTGGGCTCGAGGTAGGCCACGGACTCCACGTCGGTCTGCTCCTGGGTGGCATCGGTCCGGCCCGGGTGGAACGGGACCGTCACGTCACGGCCGGCGTCCTTGGCGGCCTGCTCCACCCCGGCGTTGCCGGCGAGGACGATGAGGTCGGCCAGCGACACCTGCGTGCCGCCGGCGTTGCTGGCGTTGAAGTCGCTCTGGATGCCTTCGAGGACCGAGATGACCCGGCTGACGCCGGACACCACGTTCACGTCGAACTCGGCTTGGGGCGACAGGCGGATGCGGGCGCCGTTGGCGCCGCCCCGCATGTCGGTGCACCGGTAGGTGGACGCCGAGGCCCACGCCGTCGACACCAGCTGCGACACGCTGAGCCCCGACTCCAGCACCTTGGCCTTGAGGGCGGCGGCGTCGGCGTCGTCGATCAGCGGGTGGTCGACGGCCGGGACCGGGTCCTGCCAGACGAGCTCCTCGTCGGGGACCCACGGCCCGAGGTAGCGGTCGACCGGCCCCATGTCGCGGTGGAGCAGCTTGTACCAGGCCCGGGCGAAGGCGTCGGCCAGCTGATCGGGGTTCTCGTAGAACCGCTTCGAGATCTCGAGGTAGGTCGGGTCGGTCTTGAGTGCGATGTCCGCCGTGTTCATGACGGGCGACTCCATCTTCGACGGGTCGGCCGCCGACGGCACCGAGTGGCGCTTGGACTCGTCGACCGGACGCCACTGCGGGGCACCGCCGGGCCCGTCGTAGACCTCCCACTCGAGGCCCAGCAGGTTCTCGAAGTAGCCGTTGTCCCAGACGATGGGGTTGTTGGTCCAGGGGCCTTCGATGCCGCTGGTGATGGTGTCGTTGCCCATCCCGCTGCCGAAGCTGTTCTTCCAGCCCAGGCCCTGCTGCTCCAGCGGTGCGCCCTCGGGCTCGGCCTCGACGTACTGGTCCGGGTCGGCGGCGCCGTGCATCTTGCCGAAGGTGTGGCCGCCGGCGATGAGCGCGACGGTCTCCTCGTCGTTCATGGCCATGCGGCCGAAGGTCTCCCGGACGTCGCGGGCGGAGCCCATCGGGTCGGGGTTGCCGTTGGGACCGGTGGGGTTGACGTAGATGAGTCCCATCTGGACCGCGCCGAGCGGGTTGGCCAGCTCCCGGTCGCCCGAGTAGCGCTCGTCGCCGAGCCAGACGTCCTCGGGGCCCCAGTAGACGTCCTCCTCGGGCGCCCACATGTCGGGGCGGCCGAACGCGAAGCCGAAGGTCGTGAAGCCCATGGTCTCCAGGGCGCGGTTGCCGGCGAGCACCAGCAGGTCGGCCCACGAGATGGCCTGGCCGTACTTCTGCTTGATGGGCCAGAGCAGGCGACGGGCCTTGTCGAGGCTGGCGTTGTCGGGCCAGCTGCCGAGCGGCGCGAAGCGCTGGGCGCCGCGGCCACCGCCGCCTCGGCCGTCGAGCACGCGGTAGGTGCCGGCGGCGTGCCACGAGAGGCGGATGAAGAACGGCCCGTAGTAGCCGTAGTCCGCCGGCCACCACGGCTGGGAGTCAGTCATGAGGGCGTCGAGATCGGCGGTGAGGGCATCGACGTCGAGCGTGCTGAACGCCGCCTTGTAGTCGAAGTCGGCACCGAGGGGATCGGCCGCCGGGTGGTCCTGGCGGAGGATGCGGAGGTTCAGCGAGTCCGGCCACCAGTGCTGGTTGGCGGTGATGCCCACCGCCTGGTGACCCGCGTGCATCACGGGGCACCTCGAGTCCGACGGGTCGTCGCTGGTGGTGACCGTGCCGTGCTCGTTGTCGATGTCGTGCTGATCGTCGAAGCGGTGCTCCTCGACGGTGTCGCGCTCGTCGTTGGTCATCGGATCCCCTTGCTGGTTGGTGGGTTGGTTCGGGTTGTTCCCGCAGATCAGGTGGAGGCGGCCGCCTCCCGGCAGTCGGGGCAGTGGCCCCAGTAGACGACCTCGGCCTCGTCGATCTCGAAGCCCCAGTCCTCGGCGGCGTGCAGGCAGGGCGTCTCGCCGGTGGCGCAGTCGACGTCTTCGATGCGGCCGCAGGTGCGGCAGACGAGGTGGTGGTGGTTGTCGCCGACGCGCTCCTCGTAGCGGGCGGACAGGCCGGCGGGCTGGATGCGCCGCAGGACGCCCTTGTCCACGAGGACGCCGAGCGAGTCGTAGACGGCCTGCCGGGAGACGGCGCCGATCTCGGTGCGGACGGCGTCGATCATCTCGTCGGCGGTGCCGTGGGGTCGATCCGCGACGGCCCGCATCACGGCGAGGCGCTGGGCCGTGACGTGCAGCCCGTGCGCCCGGAGCACGTCGGCCGGAGCCGGAGCGGAGCCATCGGGCATGCGGCTCATGCTGCGCCGACTTCTGGACTTTGTCAAGAAGTCGTCTTGATCTGTTCATCGGCCGATCGTCCCGGCGTCACCTCGTAGCCTCCCCGGCGTGACCGAGCCCGCGGATCCCGATCCCCGACCCGTCTGGACGGTGGGACCGGTCGAGACCAGCCCGGCTCGCGACGAGCTCCGGGTGGTCATCGATGACGAGCCCGTCGTGGTGCGGGCGCGGGGTCACCGCCTCCACGATCGCCCCGAGGCCTGGGGGACGCTGCTGGCCAT
Source organism: uncultured Acidimicrobiales bacterium (assembly GCA_937926025.1). Classification (GTDB taxonomy): domain Bacteria; phylum Actinomycetota; class Acidimicrobiia; order Acidimicrobiales; family Iamiaceae; genus Aquihabitans. Next base: position 7,311 of record CALANQ010000132.1, on the reverse strand, counting down.
CCCCGCCGCCCGGACGGGCACCGCCGTCTCCCTGCCCGGCGCCGTCGACCCGGTCTGGACCGCCGGGGCCCAGGCCAACGTGGCCCAGATGGCCGACTGGTGGGGCGGCCGGCCGGTGCTCGACCTGCAGGCCCCGAAGCCCACCCGCGGGGCTCGGCTGCGCGCCGCGTTCGGGCTCGACGGCCCTGCCGCCCGGGGCCGGGCGCTCTGCTTCACCGGCGGGGTGGACTCCTTCTTCTCGCTGCTGGCCGGCGACCACCGGCCGTCGCACCTGCTCTTCGTCCACGGCTTCGACCTGGCCCTCGACGACCACGACCGGCGTGCCGCCGCCACCACCGCCATCGCTGCGGTGGCCGCCGCTCGGCACCTCACGCCCATCGAGGTTGAGACCGACCTGCGCCACCACCACTGCTTCGCCCAGGCCAGCTGGGAGCACACCCACGGGGCCGCCCTGGTGTGCATCGCCCTGCTGCTGCGCCGCGAGATCGGCACCCTGGTGATCCCCCCGTCGTACGCCGAGGCCCGGCTGGTGCCGTGGGGGTCGCACCCCGAGACGGACCAGCGCTGGAGCGTGCCCGATGCCCTGACGGTGGAGCACGGCGATGCCCGCCTCGTCCGTCGGCAGCGGCTGGCCGCCATCGCCGACGACCCGCTGGTCCACCAGCACCTGCGGGTTTGCTGGGCGCACCTGTCGTCCGGCACCAACTGCGGGCGGTGCGAGAAGTGCGTGCGGACGATGGTGGACCTCGAGGCGCTCGGTCGCCTGGGCGACGTGACCACGTTCCCGCGCGACCGTCCCCTGGCGGCCGTGGTGGACGGCCTGGACGCCATCCCGGCCGGCGTCATCCCCCTGTGGCTGGAGCTGCGGGCGCTGACCCTGCCGCCCGACGTCACCGGCGCGATCGAGCGGCTCCTCGCCCGGTCCGACGGGACCGCCTGATCCCGCCGCCGCTCAGGTGCGGTTGAAGTAGGCGGCGCTGGCAGCCAGGAACGACACCAGGGCCTGCTCGCCGTTGGTCTGGTCCAGCACCGGCACCCACGTGTCCAGCTCGGTCTGGGTGGGCTGGCGGTCCAGGAACCGGAGGAACTGGTCGCGGACGATGGTGCGCTTCGCCTCCGGCGACGACAGGAACTGGCGGGCGATGAGCCCGCGCTCGGTACCGCTGTTGGCCTTGTTGGTCCAGTAGGCCTGCCCGGAGGGGTCGGGCTTGCGGCCCAGCACGTCCTCGTAGGCGCGGGCCACGAACCCGGCGTTGGTGCCACCGGCCTTGGTGAAGTATTCGTTGGAGCCGAACAGCTGGGCCCGGAACTGGCGGAGGCTCTTGCCGTTGCGGATGGACCCGATCCAGTACGTGCGCCCGCTCGGGTCCGAGGCCCGGCGCAGGTAGCGCAGGAAGACGCGGTCCACGTCCACGCCCCGGTACTCGTCGGTGTTCACGATGGCCGCGGCCACCTGCGCCCGGGTGCGGGTCCCGTTGGTCAGCTGGTCCCGGACCGCGTCGCGCTCTGCGGTCGACGCGAACCGCAGCAGCAGGTCGCGGTACACCCGGTGGCCGAAGCCCTGGTTCTGGTTCGCCCACGGGCCGTGCACCCGGTAGGTGGCGTCGTTAGGGAGCCGGACGTCGCCGACCGCCGACGACGACGTGGTGATCACCCGGTCGAACCCGTCGATGGTGTCGGTCCAGGACCCGGTCGGCACCGTGATGTCGATGGCCTCCCGCTCGCCCTCCGTGCTCTGGACCTGGACGTCCTGCGCCGGCACCACCACGTCGACCAGGAGCCGGGGCGTCAGCGACGACATGGTGATGGTGGTGACGTAGATCTCGTCGATGCCGGCGGGGAGCGCCTGCTGCCCCATGCGGTTGAGGGCGAAGGTCACCAGGGCCGACCCGCCGGCGGCCGGCCGGACCCGGGCGCTGAGGTCGTTGTTCACGGCCCCGGCGAACAGGGTGTCGGTGGCGGCCACCGTGTTGGCGAACCCGGTGATGGACCGGCCTCCGAACCGCAGCGAGGGCTCGTCGTCGATCCGGTCGTCGACGCCGTCGATGGGTCCGGGGATGGTGCCGGTGTCGCTCTCGGTCTCGATCTCATCGGCCGCGACCCCGCCGGTGAACGCGTTGGTCCCGCTGCCGCCGTTCATGCGCGACGGCCGCGCCCCGGCGGTGAGGGTGTCGTTGCCATCCTCGCCGTCCAGGTCGGTGAGCCCGATCACCGAGGCCGCGGACACGCTCGACGCGTCGAGGGCGTCGTTGCCCTTGCCCCCGTCGACATCGACGTACTCCACGTTCTTGACCACCCACACGAAGGCGGGCGAGCCGGTCACGCCGTGGGCCAGCGTGGTGTTGGCCCCGGTGGAGGCCACCGTCAGGGCGTCGTCGGCATCGGAGCCGACCAGGGTCACGCGGTCGAAGTTGCTCGACCCCATGTCGATGGACGGGTTGGCGGCCAGGCCCTTGCGGAGGAACAGGTCGTCCCCACCGGGGCCCATGTCGATGGTGTCGGCGTTCTGCGTCTCGGTGAGGGTGTCGCCGCCGTCGCCGAGCGCCACGTTCAGCTTGGGCTTGGCGGTGAACGTGCTGGCGTTCAGGCCCGACGCGTCGACCACCTGGATGCCGCTGTCGCCCGTGATCGTGACCTGGGTGAGAGCCGCACAGGTGACCGCCGGCGACGGGGTGAACGTGGAGGTGGTATTGACCACCCGCACGGTGCCGCTGGTGCAGCGGAACGACACCGTCTCGGCGCCGCTGAGCGACACGTTGATGGTGGTGCCGGCGCTGGTCACCGAGACGGCGGCTCCTGCTGGCGTGGGGACGGCGAGCACGACCGTGCCCGCGACCAGTGCCGCGACGGGCACCATCCGACGGATCTTCACCTTCGACCTCCCGCTGGTCGTGGAAACAGGTGGAACCTAGCCGGGATCTAGCTGCCGCAGCCCTCGAAGCTGCCCTTCAGGGGGCCCTTGCCGGCGGCCTCGGCCCGGTCGCGGAACTCGGCCAGGCCGGGCTGCTCGGCGAACCAGTCGATCTTCGCCTGGGCCTCGGGCGTCTGGGCCTTCACCCGGTACACGAAGGCGGCGAACGACTCGGCGAAGTCCTCCTCGGGCGTGGTGGCCGCGTAGGGGCCCAGGAAGCTGGGGTCGGCGGCGCACAGGTCGGCGCCGTCATCGATCCCGACGTCCTTGTCGGGGTCCACGTTCGCCAGGTCCTCGGGGCTCCAGAACTCCGCGATCCACGCCGCCATCAGCGAGTCGGGCAGGTAGCAGCCCTCGCCGTTGAAGTAGGTGGTGCAGTCGTCGGCCGCCTCCGGCGACCGGTCCAGCTGGTTCGCGGTGGCGGTGAAGACGTGGCTGAACTCGTGGGCCATCGTCAGCGCCGCCTCCTCGGGGTCCTCGTCGTAGGCGTCGAGGTTGACCGACATCTGGAAAGCGGTGCCCTCGTCGTCGATCACGTTGACGAAGGCCATGGTGGTGCCGGCGTCCTCGTCCTCGCCCGAGGTGCCGAAGCCGGCGAAGAGAGCCAGGTCGTTCAGCTGGTCCGGCGGGGTGATGGTGGCCAGGGACCGCCAGGCCTTCACCATCGTCTCGTCCTCGTCGCCGAAGCACACCGCCCCGAGGGTGCCGTCCACCACGTAGTAGGCGTCGATGAACTGCGTCTGGCCGTCCTCGCCCAGCGACTCGGCGTCGCAGTCGACGTCGTCGCGGGTGAGCGAGGGATCGACACCGGCCGTCGCCACGTCACCGGCCGACGCCGTGGTCCCCTCGGATCCGGTGGAGCCGGTGGCCCCCTCGGAGGATCCGCACCCGACCAGCCCGATCACCACCAGCACGGCCACCGCCGCTCCCACCGTCCACGTCCTCATCACCCGCTACCTCCCTCCCCGGATCCGCACACCGTACCGGGTGGGGGAGGTCGGTCCGGCACAGGACCGGACCGGACCTCGCTCAGGAGGGTTCGGGCGATGCTGCGGCCCGCTCTGCGGCCACCTGGGCGGAGCGCTTCCGCAGCGCGCCGGTGGCGACGCCCCCGACCACGATGAGTCCGACGCCGAGCGCCGTCGGCCCGCCGTCGAACACCAGGGAGATGATGCCGATGATGATCAGGTAGGTGGTGAGCTGGGCCAGGAAGTCCTCCACCGGCGGGGGCGGGTCGGTGGGAAGCCCGGCGGCTTCCAGCGACCGGGCCGTCGCGTAGTCCGGGTACCACTCCGTGAACGCCACCGCGATCAGCGAGGCGAAGATCTGGAGCACCCAGCCGGTCCAGAGGTTGTTGTTGCTGTGGAGCACGGCGTCTCCGTACCAGCCGGCGATGGCGGCACCCAGGAACGCCAGGCCCCACACCGCGGTGATCACGTCGTTCACCCGGAGGAAGATCGGGGAGTCCCAGTACTCCTCGGGGGTCTCCTCCTTGGCGTACTGGAGGGTGAACGGCTTGCGGATGGCGAGCGAGGCGAACACGAAGACCACCAGGACGATGTTGGCGATCTCGCCGAACCAGGTCTCGAGCCACGTGGTGGTGCCGGGCGACGCCACCAGGGCGCCCACGAGGAACGCGCCGAACGCCACGACGTCGACGAACGAGAGCGCCTTCGGGCTGGACCCTCGCGCCACCTCCACCACGAGGAACAGCACCGACAGCCCCAGGGCCACCGCCGAGGCCAAGGCGATGCGGCCCGGCCCCTCGATGACGGCGAGGACGATCCACGGCAGGAAGCCCGTGATCGGGTTGGCGAGGACCCGGTCGACCAGCGCCCGCGGGGGCTCGTCGGACGCGTCCCTGGTGCCCGCCGGCTCCGCTGCACCATCCACCCCGGCCACCCCCCTGGCTCATCGCTCGTCGCACCAACGGTACCGGACAGTTGTCCAGAGGCCGGGGATCGGCCAGGGCCCCGGCCCCCACGGCGGCCCCCGATCCCGGTTGGGGGGTTCCCCCCGGGGCGGGACCCGAATCGGACAGGCGGAATGGAGGGCATGAGCGCAACCAGCACCTCCCCCGCCACCGGATCCCGCCCGTCGGCCGCCGACCTGGCCTCCCAGACGCCATCGGGCCGCAACCGGGCCGTCGACCTCTACCGGGCCGCCGCCATGGCCATCGTCGCCCTGGGCCACTGGCTCGGCACCGTGGTGGTGATCCGCAACGGGAAGCTCGACGGCGGCAACCTCCTGGACTTCGCGCCCGAGTACGGCTGGGCCACCTGGATCGGCCAGGTCATGCCGCTGTTCTTCTTCGTGGGCGGGTTCGCCTCGGCCACGTCGCTGCGCTCGGCCGAGCGTCGGGGGGTCCGGCCCGCCGACTGGATCGCCACCCGCCTGCGCCGGATGGTCGCCCCGGCGGCCGCCCTGGCCACCTTCTGGGCGGTGGCCATCGCCGTCGGTGCCGCCGCCGGCGGGGCGGGGACCATCACGCTGGCCGCGGCCGGCGCCGCCATCCCGCTGTGGTTCCTGGCCAACTACACGATCGACACCGCGCTGGCGCCGTTCACGTTCCGGTGGTTCCGGGCCCGGCCGGTCGGGTTCACGGCCCTGCTCCTCGGGCTGTTCGCCGGGGCCGAGGCCGCCCGCTTCGCCCACGTGCCGGTGGTGCCGCAGCTCAACTGGGTGATCGGCTGGCTGGGCTTCCAGGTGGCCGGGTTCGCCTGGCAGGACGGCCTGCTCCCGACCGGGCGCAAGCTGGTGGCACTGGCGGCCGCGTTCTGGGCCCTCGCCGTGGCCGCGGTGACCATCGGCCCGTGGCCGGCGGTCATGCTCCACCACGGCGGGCTGGAGCACAGCCCCACCCACCCGCCGTCCACCGCGCTGCTGCTGTTCGGCTTCGGGTACTCGTTCACCGCCGCCGCCCTCGCCCCCGCCGTGAACCGCTGGCTGGAGCGGTCGGCCCGGGCGTGGAAGGTGACCATCGCCGCCAACTCGGTGGCCATGTCGGTCTACCTGTGGCACATGACGGCCGGGATGCTGGTCATCGGCGTCGCCTACCTGGCCGACCTGATCCCCGGCGTGGCCGCCGGCACCGGCCCCTGGTGGTGGATGAAGATCCCGTTCCTGCTGGCCAACGTGGCCGTCCTGGTGCCGATCGTGCGCCGGGTCGCTCCCATCGAGCAGCGCCAGCTGCTGGGCGGGCCGACCACCTGGCGCTGGGGCACCGCCTCGATCCTGGTGGTGGCGGCGCTGCTGTCGGCCAGCATCAAGGCCTGGTCCAGCCCCCACGCCCCGGTGCTGGTGGCGGGCCTCCTCGGCACCCTCGCCGTGTGGCACGGGGCGCTCCGGGTCCGTGGCGACGGGCATCGCGCCGAGAAATCGCCCACCGTTTCGTCATGAACCGGACATGGGGAGGGTTCAGCCGGTCGTGGAACACCACGCCTGCGCCACCCCCCTCCGTGACCCGACCACCGGGTGGCAGCCGATCATCGAGCTGGCCACCGACGAGGTGGTCGGGCACGCCACCGGCCCGCCGCCTCCCGGGGGACGGTGGGCGACGGCCGCCGCCACCGCCCTCGAGGCCGGCGACCTCGATGCCGACGGAGGCGCCCCGGCGATCCACGTGGCGCTGCTGCCCAGCGACCTGCGCCGGCCGTACCTGATCGCCTCGATCGGCCACCTGGCCCCGACGCTGCGGAGCCGCATCGTGTTCGACCTCACCGATCCCGAGCACCTCGGACCGTCGTCGGGGGCCGGCGGCGCCATCACCGCCCTGCGGCGGCTCGGGGTGCGGTTCGCCGTCGATGCCGTCGACGGCTGGTCCAACCTCCGGGCCGTCGAGCTGGTCCGACCCGAGGTCATCCGCCTGGCCGGGCGCCCCGGCGGGGCGGGTGGCGACCGCACGGCCCGATGGGTCCTGGAGCTGGCCCGGTCGATCGCCGCCACCAGCCTGATCTCGGGGATCCAGGTCGACGACGACCGGGCCTGGGCCCGGGCCATGGGGTTCGACCAGGCCCAGGGAGCCCGCTGGCTGATGCCGTAGCGGTTTCGGGGCGACGGGGACGCGATCGGTAGCGTCGGGACCCGTTCCGAGCGACCCGATGGGATGACGATGAGCAAGACCAACCCCGGCAACTTCTTCGAGGACTTCGAGCTGGGCCAGGTGATCCAGCACGCCACGCCCCGCACCATCACCGAGGGCGACCGGGCGGTGTACGGGGCGCTCTACCCCACCCGCTTCGCGATCCCGTCTTCGGCCGCCTTCGCCGCCGCCAGCGGCCTGACCCCGGCGCCGGTCGAGGAGCTCATCGGCTTCCACATCGCGTTCGGCAAGACCGTGCCCGACGTCTCGCTCAACGCGGTGGCCAACCTCGGCTACGCCGATTGCCGCTTCCTGAAGG
>CALANQ010000131.1 GCA_937926025.1 uncultured Acidimicrobiales bacterium | reverse complement strand
TGGATCGTCTACACCCACTGCCATCCGGACCATTGTGGCGGCGCCGACGCCTTCGAGTCGGATGCCCTCCAGGGCATCGTGGCCCAGGACCAGCTGCCCGAGCTGCGCGACCGCGACCACCGCTGCCTCGATCGCTGGCACCACCGCATCCGGGCCTGGCAGCGCGGCCTTCCGGAGGAGGCGGGCTACGCCTACGAGGAAGAGGGCGGCATCGGGTACCTCGACCCCACCGTGACCTTCGCCGATCGGCTCGACCTCCACGTCGGCGGGGTCGATCTGGCCTTGGAGCACACCGAGGGCGAGACCCGCGACCACCTGCTCGCGTGGCTGCCGTCCGAACGGGTGCTCTGCCCGGGCGACCTGTACTACGCCGCCTTCCCGAACCTCTCCAGCCCGGCCATCGGCCCCCGCCCCGTCCGCCGGTGGATCGAGTCCCTCGACCGGATGCTCGAGCTCGACGCCCACCACCTCGTCCCCAGCCACACCGCGCCGGTGTCGGGCCCGGGCCGGGTCCGCGAGGTCCTCACCGCCTACCGCGCGGCCATCGCGCACCTCCACACCGAGGTCGAGCACGCCCTCAACGACGGCCTCCACGTCGACGATGCCGTCGACCGGATCCGCCTCCCCGCCGAGCTCGCCGCCCGCCCGGAGCTGCAGGAGCACTACGGGACCGTCGCCTGGGGCGTGCGGGCCATCTACGACGGCCTGACCGGCTGGTTCGACGGCAACCCGGCGACGCTGAACCCCCGGCCAGCAGCCGAGCGCAGCGCCGACCTGGTGGACCTCGCCGGCGCCGACGCCCTCGTCGCCCGAGCCCGCGCCCGGCACGAGGAGGGACGGCACCAGCTCGCCCTCGAGCTGGCGTCGGTGGTGCTGGCCACCGACGCCCTGCACTCCGGCGCGAACCAGGTCTGCCGGGAGGCCTGCCGTTCGCTGGGCGAGGCGGCCACGAGCATGAACGAGCTCGGCTTCTACGCCACCGGCGCCCGTCTGGCCAAGCACCGCCTCCGCCAGGCCGAGGACCAGCTCAGTCGAGGCTGAACCAGGTGCGGACCCGGGCCTCGTGGTCCGGGTAGGGGTCTCCGGAGAGGTCCACGACCACCTTGTCGATGGTCCCGCCCGTGAACGCGAACGGGGCCTGGTAGCCCGGGCTCACCGCCGAGGCGCTGTCGCGCCCCACGGAGATCCCGTCGCCCGTGAGGCAGAAGTAGCCGGGCTGGGTCACGATGGTCGACGAGCCGACCGCCTGGTCGTCCACGTACAGGGTGAGCGTCCCCCGGGTTCCGGGCATCGCCGGATCACCGGTGGGGCCTTCGGCCTCGAACGCCGCCGTGCACACGTGCGGCCCGGGTTCGAGGTCGCGGTCCGCCACCACGTCCTGGACCACGGTGCCCAACCAGTTGAACGTGTAGCGGAGGCGCCGGTCGGCCACGTAGAGGCTGTGGCCGCCGGGCACCCCGCCGGCCGCCCAGAGCACGCCCGACGCATCGGGCGAGGTGACCACCACGCCGGCAGCGATCGCGTACGAGCGGCCGGGGATCGATGGGCCTGCGGACTCCGGCACATCGGCGCAGCCCGGGTAGAAGGTGTAGCGGTCTCGTGGCGGCGCCGCCCGGGGCCGGTCGGCCAGCACCTGCTCCAGGGCGCTGCGGTCGTCGACGGGAAGCCCGTTGTACCGACCCGCGTAGTAGAACCACAAGCCCTTCAGCTCCTCGAGCTTGGCCGGCTCGGCGGCGGCCAGGTCGGTCGACTGGGACCGGTCCTTGGTCAGGTCGAACAGCTCCCACTCGTCGTTCGGGAAGTTCCCCCAGCCCGACAGGGGCGGGTGCACGGTGGAGGCCAGCCATCCGTCCTGGTAGATCGAACGCTGCCCGAGCATCGAATAGAACTGCGTCCGCCGCCCGGGAGCACCGGGATCGGTGAGCGCCGCCGCGAAGCTCTCCCCGTCCATCGGGAACTGCACGTGCCCCTTCAGCACCTCCGGCGGGTCGATGCCCAGCAGCTCGTAGATGGTCGGGACCAC
>CALANQ010000130.1 GCA_937926025.1 uncultured Acidimicrobiales bacterium | reverse complement strand
CCGGCGACACGACGCTGAGCAACGTCCGGCCGGATGCCGCGCTGTCGGTCCCCGGCATCGACGACGTCATCGTCTCGGGCCCCGCACCCGCCTCCGTCGGCTCGCTCGCCCCGAACGCCTCGGTCACGTTCCGGTACCAGGTCACCTCCCCGCCCGGCACCGCCCGCTTCGCCTTCCGGGCCCGGGCCACCGATCCCGACGCAGGGCCGATCACCGGCAACACCGCCCAGCTCGAGAAGCAGGTGGTCGACGGCCTCCGGATCACGTCGGTCACCGGCGAGCGGTCGGGGCAGCCCTACGCCACCGCCAACGGCGGCGAGACGGTGACGCTCACCGGCGCCGGGTTCACCGACGTCACCGAGGTGGTGCTCGACGACGGGACGGACCACCCCATCGTGGAGGCCGTCGCCCCGATCAGCGACACCACGATCCGCTTCACGTCGCCCGACGTGGCCGACCGGCTCCAGCTCCTCGACGACGGGAGCCACCGCTACTTCGTCGACGTGGTCGCCCGCTACGCCGATCCGAACCGCCCCGGCGAGTACATCGAGAGCCAGCCGAAGCCGTTCAGCTTCCAGGCGCCGATCCTCACCGATGTGGTCGGCGAGCGGTCCGGCGACGCCACCGCCGGTGCTCGGGGCGGCGAGGTGCTCACGCTCCACGGCAGCGGGTTCACCGACGTGACGACCGTGGCCATGTTCGCCGAGGGCACCGACGACCAGCTGGTGACCATCGCCGACGTCGAGGTCCAGGACGACGAGACCCTCACCGTGTCCGCTCCCGACGTGACCGCGCTGCTGGACCGCAACGCGGACGGCATCTTGACCCTGCCCGTCGACGTGTACGTCGCCTACCCGAACGCCCGGGCGCCCGGTGGCGTGGTCCAGAGCAACGCGCGCCCGTTCGAGTTCTTCGGCCCGTCGATCACCGGCATCACCGCCGAGCGCAGCGGCCGGGCCATCGGCGCGATCAAGGGCGGCGAGACGCTCACGGTGACCGGCTACGACCTCGATGACGTCACCGCCCTCGGCTTCCGCCGGCCCGGGAGCACCGACGAGCTCATCGCCGTGGACGCCACCGTGGTCGACAGCTCCACCCTCACGGTCACCAGCCCCGACCTGTCGGCGTCGGTGGGCTACGGCGACGACGACAGCCCCGGCGGCGTCAACACCGAGGTCTATGCGATCGTCGCCCCGACCGGCGGCGGCGACCCCTTCACCAGCAACGCCCTCACGTTCGACTTCCAGGGCCCCTCGGCCACCGCCGTGCGCAGCGAGCGCGGCGGGAGCGCGCTGGCACCGGTCCGCGGCGACGTCATCACCGTCGAGGGCACCGGCCTCACCGACGTCACCGAGGTCGACCTGTACCGGACGGGCACCGATGACGTCCTCGCCACCGTCGAGGTCTCCGGGGCGACCGAGACCGAGCTGTCGTTCGAGAGCCCGGATCTCACCCGCTTCCTCCTGCCCCAGGACGACGGGCTCCGCCGGGTGAAGGTCGACCTGGTCGCCAAGGTGCTCGCCGATCAGGCGCCCGACGGTGCCGTGCTCAGCCAGTCCCGGCGCATCGACTTCACGCCGCCGCAGATCACCGCGGTCAGCGGCGGCCGGTCCCACACGACCGCAGACACCGCGAAGGGCGGGGTCAACACGCTCGCCATCGAGGGCCGGTTCCTGCAGGACGCCACCAAGGTCGTGATCACCCGGGCGGGGACCGACGAGGTGCTGACGTCCGTTCCGCTCCACGCCGACGATGACGACGTGGCGGTGATCGACTCGCCATCGATGACCCGCTTCCTCGAGGCGTTCGATGACGGCCAGGGCCGCGTGGAGACCGAGGTGACCGTGGTGTACGAGCCCGAGGACGGCCCCGTGCTCCGGGTGCCCTCGAACCCGGCTCGGTTCGACTTCCTCGCCCCGCACCTGGCCTCCATCACCACCCAGCGGGGCACGCCGCAGCGCGGCGCCGTCTCCGGCGGGGACACGTGGGTGCTCACCGGCAGCGGCTTCACGGACGTCACCCA
>CALANQ010000129.1 GCA_937926025.1 uncultured Acidimicrobiales bacterium | reverse complement strand
CCGATGCGCTTCGAAACCCGACACGAACAACACCAACGCGACCACCAGCGCCAGCAGCGAGAACGCAGCGACGACCCACCCGAGCCACCCGGGCCGTACTGACGACCCGACCGGACAGGACCAGCCACCACAACAAGGAGAACCCCGGGCACCGTCGTGCCCGGGGTTCTCGAGGTTGGCTGGTGTTCCGTGGGCGGAGGAGCGACCTCAGCCCGGCGGCCGGGTGTCAGGCGGCGAGGTCGGCTTCGGCCCAGGTCTTCGTGCCCGTGGGCGAGGTCGCCGGGCTCGGGGTGGGCGCCGGCTTGGAGGTCGACCACGGCAGGGCGAAGCGGACGATCTTCGACACCACCGAGCCGAACTGCTGCACAAGGCCGCCGGTGTTGTACGGCAGGCCGTAGCGCTCGCAGATCTCCTGCACCTCGACGGCCATCTCCGGGTAGCGGTGCGCCGGGATGTCGGGGAACAGGTGGTGCTCGATCTGGTGGCTCAGGTTGCCGCTCATGACGTGGAAGAGCGGCCCGCCCGTGATGTTGGCGGAGCCCAGCAGCTGCCGGAGGTACCAGCCGCCGCGGGACTCGTCGGCGGCCTCCTCCCGGGTGAAGGTCTCCACGCCGTCGGGGAAGTGGCCGCAGAAGATGATGGTGAACGACCACAGGTTCCGGGCCAGGTTGGCCACGGCGTTGCCGGCCAGGGTGAACGGCGCCGACGGCCCGGTGAGCGCCGGCCACAGCACGTAGTCCTTGAGGGTCTGGCTGCCCAGCTTGCGGGCCATCTCCCGGCGCAGCTCCTCGGTCTCGGCCCAGGTGGTGCGGCCCTTGGCCAGGTTCTCCACCTCGAGGTCGTGGAGCATCACGCCGTACTGGAAGAAGGTGGCGAGCAGCACGGCGTAGAGCGGGTTGCCGAGGTCCTTCGGCTTCCACGGCTTGCCCTCGTCGATGCGGATCACGGCGTAGCCGATGTCGCGGTCCTTGCCCACCACGTTGGTGAACGTGTGGTGGCGGTAGTTGTGGGAGTGCCGCCACTGGTCGCCGGGGCAGGCCGTGTCCCACTCGAACGTGGGGCCCTGGAACGCCGGGTCCTGCAGGAAGTCGTACTGGCCGTGCATGACGTTGTGGCCGATCTCCATGTTGTCGAGGATCTTCGACAGGGCCAGAGCGGTGGTCCCGCCGACCCAGGCGGGCGGCAGGAAGCCGGCGAACAGGAGCGCCCGGCCGGCGAACTCGAGGCCGCGCTGGGCGCGGACCACGGACTGGAGGTACTCGCGGTCGCGCTCGCCGAGGTCGGCCACGGTGCGGGCGCGCAGGTCGTCGAGCTCGGCGCCGAAGGCGTCGATCTGCTCGGTGGTCAGGTGGGCGGCGGCAGCAGGGACGGGCATGGTGGGTCCTCTCTCAGAGGTCGACGACGACATCGCCGCAGGCGACGGTCGTGCAGAGGCGGATGGGGGCGGAGTCGGCGGCGGACCGTTCGCCGGTGACGGTGTCTCGGACCTGGCCGGAGGTCTTGGTGCGGGTGCAGGTGCCGCAGATGCCGCGGCGGCACCCGAACGCCGGGGACAGCCCGGCGGCCTCGGCGGTCTCGAGGATGGTGCCCACCGACGGGGCGGCCACGCCGGAGCGGGCGAACGACACGGCGCCGTCGCCGACCCGGATCGACGGGTCGATCGGGGCCGGGCCGAAGCGCTCCAGGTGCACCCGGTCGGCCAGGCCGAGCTCGGCGAACACGTCCTCCACCGACGCCATCAGCGGCGCCGGGCCGCACAGGTACACCTGCGACTGCTCGGGCCGGTCGGTGATGGCGGCGAGGTGCTCGGGGCCGAAGAAGCCGTCGAGGTCGCCCTCGCCCGGCGCATCGGTGAGCCCGATCAACAGGCGGGCTCCGGGCAGGGCGGCGATGAGCTCGTCCAGCTCGTCGCGGTAGCAGACGTCGTCGGCGGTGAAGCCGTAGTGCACGAACGTGACCCGGCCGACGTGGCGCTCGTCCACCAGGGACCGGAGCATCGAAAGCACCGGGGTGATGCCGCTGCCGCCGCTGATGAACACGAGGTCGTCGCCGGTGGCCGTCCGCTCGGCGGCAGCAGGCAGCACGAAGTCGCCCTGGGCCTCGGACAGCCGCAGGACCATGCCGGACTCGGCGTGGGCGACCAGGTGCTTGCTCACCCGGCCGCTCGGGTTGGCCTTCACGGTGAGCTCCAGCAGGCCGTCAGCGGCGTGGGGAGACCCGGCCAGGCTGAAGCACCGGTCGTGGACGACGCCGTCGATGTCGACGCCCACCACCACGTGCTGGCCGGCGGCGAAGCCGGCCCAGGCCGCGTTGGGCCGGAGGGCCAGGGTGACGGTGCCGGGCGTCTGGCACCGGACGGCCACCACCTCGGCCCGGACCTCGCGCACGGTCCACGTGGGGTCGACCAGCTCCAGGTAGCGGTCGACGCCGTGGGGGGCGGTGAGGCGGTCGACCAAGTCGGACGCCAAGGCCTTGCGGACGATGGAGGGC
>CALANQ010000128.1 GCA_937926025.1 uncultured Acidimicrobiales bacterium | reverse complement strand
CCCGCCGCACCCGGGCCGAGGCGTAGCCGCCGGCTCCGAGCACCTCGTCCCAGGTGACGGTGGACGGGTCGACGCCGTCGGGCAGGTCGACCGCCTCGGTCGCCGGCACCGTGGCCTGCGTGGCCGCCGTGGTCCCGGCCTGGGCGCGAGCGTGGGCGAGGGCCGCCTCCAGGCTGTCGGTGGCCGGCTCGTCGTTGGGGTGATCGTCCATCACGTTCCTCGGGGGACAGATTTCGATGCTTCATCGAAACGTACCGGTGATCGTCTCCGCAAACAGCCGGGAGCGCAACCCATCGGGCCACCTGTTCACACGACCGAAACGGGAGCGAACCCCGACCGCGCTCCCCCACCTCGGTACGATCGCCCGGTGGCCGACGACGCACGACCCGAACCGGGAGCCGACGCCCGCGCCGAAGCACCCCGCCGCGCCGGGCGGCCGCGCGCCGACGCCCGCGCCGTCACCGGCGACCCAACCGACGAGATCCTGGCGGCCGCCAGCCGGCTGATCGGCGAGCTCGGCGTGGGCGGCACGCCGATGAGCCGCAACGCCGCCGAGGTGGGCCTGAAGCAGTCGTCGCTCTACTACTACTTCCGCCGCAAGGAGGAGATCCTCGCCGCGCTCGTGGCCCGGGCCAACGTGGTGCCGCTGGAGCTGATCAAGCAGGTCACCGACGATGGCGGCAGCGCGGCGGCCCAGCTGTACCGGTACGTCCAAGCCGACGTGGCCGCCCTGTGCGCCCTCCCGTTCGACATCAACGACATCCACCGCATCGCCGTGCGCGACCCCGTCGAGTTCGCCTCGTACTGGAAGGAGCGGGAGTCCCTCGAGCGGCAGCTGGCCCGCATCATCCGCCGCGGCACCGCCGACGGCCAGCTCCGATCCGTCGACCCCAAGCTCACCGCGCTCACCGTGCTCTCCAACGACGAAGGGGTGCAGAACTGGTACCGCCTCGGCTCCCGGTGGAAGGTCGAGGCCATCGGTTCGCAGCTGGCGGACCTGGTGGTCGGAGGGCTGCTCGCCGACGCGTCGCAGCTGCCGCAGATCCAGCGCGAGGCCGCTGACCTGGGACCCGTCGCCTCCTGACCGGGTCGAGTTTCGATACCTAATCGAAACCGATACTTCCCGTTCGCAGCTCGGAAACGAACCGGAAACAGAGCGTCCTTACCGTTCGAGCATCCGCTGGTGGTCTCCCCGCCGCCACGCCCGAATCCGGAAGGACCGCCATGAGGAACGGCACACGACGCATCGCCACCACGCTGACCGCCGGGGTGCTGGCCGCCGGCCTGCTCGCCGGCTGCGGCAGCAGCGGCGGCTCCGACAGCAGCGGGGGCAGCGACGGCGGCTCCAAGTCCGAGGCCAGCGGCGACACCATCAAGATCGGCTACAGCGCCTGGCCCGGCTGGTTCCCGCTCACCGTCGCCGAGCAGGAGAAGGTGTTCGCCGACGCCGGCGTCGACGTCGAGATGGTCTACTTCACCGACTACACGGCCTCGCTCGACGCCCTCGCCGCCGGCAAGGTCGACATCAACGCCCAGACCCTGAACGACACCCTCTTCGGGGTGGCCGCCGGCAGCGACCAGACCATCATCGTGGCGGGCGACAACTCCACCGGCAACGACGCCATCATCTGCGACGAGTCCATCGAGTCCGTCGAGGACCTGAAGGGCAAGACGGTCGGTGCCGAGGAGGGCGTGGTCGACCACTTCCTCCTCCTGCAGGGGCTCGCCGAGGAAGACATGACCCAGGACGACATCGACTTCGTCGGCATCAAGACCGATGCCGCCGCCGCCGGGTTCGCCGAGGGCCAGTTCGACTGCGTCGGCGTGTTCGCCCCGTTCACCGTCCAGGCGCTGGAGCGGGAGGGCTCGCACGTCCTGTTCGACTCGTCGGACTTCCCCGGCGTCATCCCCGACCACCTGGTGGCGGAGACCAGCCTGGTCGAGGACCGGCCCGAGGACGTCCAGAAGGTGGTGGACGGCTGGTACGCCACCCTCGACCTCCTCGATGAGGACCCCGAGGGCACCACGGCGATCATGGCCGACAAGGCCGGCCTGACCCCCGAGGAGTACGCCGACCTCGCCGACGGCACCACGCTCTTCGACGCCAAGACCGCCCTCGACGCCTTCGAGGACCGCGAGGGCGACCCGACGTCGCTGCCCGAGATGGCCCGACGGATCAACCCGTTCCTGCTGGAGTCCGGGCTGGTCGAGGAGGAGGCGCCGCTCGACGGCCTCTTCGCTCCGCAGTTCACCCAGGCCTACGTGGACGCCAACGGGTGACCACCGTGGACCAGGCCGGCAGCTGGCCCGCAGGCGCACGCGCCGCGGCCGGCGATGCGGTGACCGACGTGGCGACCGACGTGGTGGGCGACGCGGCCCCCGCCGTCCCCGGGGAGGGTGCCACCCCGGGGACGCGGGGCCGCCGGCCCTCCCGCCTGCTCGGTATCCGCACCGAGGTGCCCGCCTCGTGGCGGATCGGGTTCGGCGTCATCGGCGTCCTCGCCATCTTGGCCCTGTGGTTCTGGTCCTCCCAGGGGGACTCGGCGCTGATCGCCACCCCGAGCGAGAGCTGGAGCGCCTTCACCCAGATGGTCGGCGACGGCACCTTCCAGACCGACCTGTGGGCCTCGGCCCAGCGGGTCCTCATCGGGTACGGGATCTCCATGGTGATCGGCATCGTCCTGGGCATCGCCACCGGCACCTTCGCCGCCGTCGACGCGTTCTTCGAGCCGATGATCGGGTTCCTCCGCTACATCCCGGCGCCGGCGCTGATCCCGCTGTTCCTGCTGCTGCTCGGCATCGACGAGAGCCCGAAGATCTGGCTGATCGTCGTCGGCACCGCCTTCTACAACGTGCTGATGACCGCCGACGTGGCCCGGGCCGTGCCCCGGGAGATGATCAACGCCAGCTACACGTTGGGCGCCGGGCGGTGGCGCATCCTGCGCCGGGTCATCCTCCCCCACTCGGTGCCGGGCATCATCGACGTGGCCCGCATCAACCTGGCCGCCGCCTGGAGCATGCTCGTGGTGGCGGAGCTGCTCGCCGCCCAGTCCGGCCTCGGCTACCAGCTGATCCGCTCCCAGCGGTTCCGGGCCATCGACGCCATGTTCGCCATCCTCATCGCCTTCGGCGTCATCGGGCTGCTGAGTGACGTCCTGCTCCGCCAGGTCCGCAACCGGGTCGCCCCGTGGTCCCGCCCGTGAGCGCCACCGGGACCGACCCGACGCCCACCCTGGCCGATGTGCTGCGGCCCGGCACGCCCAAGCTGGTGGTCGACGACGTCACCAAGGTGTTCGCCGGCCGCAAGCAGACCACCACCGCCCTCGAGCACGTCGACCTCCACGTCGACCAGGGCGAGCTGGTCTGCCTGCTGGGCGCCTCCGGCTGCGGCAAGTCGACCCTGCTGTCGATCGTGGCCGGCCTGGAGACCGCCACCGAGGGCATGGTCACCGTCGACGGCGACCGGGTCGTCGGCCCGGGCGCCGACCGGGGCATGGTCTTCCAGGCGTACTCGCTGTTCCCGTGGAAGTCCGTGGCCCGCAACATCGCCTTCGGACTGGAGACCGCCGGGTGGCCCAAGGCCCGCCGCCAGGAACGGGTCGACGAGCTGCTCGGCATCATGGGCCTGACCACCTTCGCCGACGCCCTCCCCAAGGAGCTCTCGGGCGGCATGCGCCAGCGGGTGGCCATCGCCCGGGCCCTGGCCCCCGAGCCCGACATGCTGCTGCTGGACGAGCCGTTCGGCGCCCTCGACGCCGAGACCAAGCGCCACATGCAGGACTTCCTGCTCAGCCTCTGGCACCGCACCGGCACCACCATCCTCATGGTCACCCACGACATCGAGGAGGCGATCTACCTCTCGCAGCGCATCTACGTGCTGGCCGCCCGCCCGGGCCGCGTCGCCGCCGAGATCGCCATCCCCTTCGGCGGTGCCCGCGGCCCCAACACCAAGCGCGACCCGCGGTTCCTCGACCTCCGAGACGAGCTCGCCGACCTCCTCGCCACCTGACGACCGGCCCCACCATCCCGTACTCGGGTCACCTGAGCGCCATGAGGCGGCACGCGTGACCCGAAATGCCGTGGGGCGGCCGTACCCTGGGGCGCACCGAGAACCGGGAGGGCCGACGATGACGGATACGACGGGCACCGAGACGATCAGCGACGAGGACCTCGAGCGCCTGGCGCTGGCCGCGTCCGCCGACGCCGAGCTCCCCGACGACGCCGTCCCGTGGAGCCCCAGCGGCCGGGACCCGCTGATCGCCGACTGGTACATGCCCGCCCCCACCGCCACCCGTCGCGACCTGAAGACCCGGGTGGTGACGGCCGTCGTGGTCGGTTCCATCGTCGCCATCAACGCCGCCGGCCTCTGCGTCACCTACGGCCGCGTCGTCCTCGGCTGAGGGGGCTCTTCCGGAGCAGGATCGGCTTCGGGTTCACGGTGTGGGGACGACCTTCGGCGCAGCGAGGTCGTCGTTGTCGATGTGGATCGCCGTCTCCACCCACCCCACCGCATCCGCGTACCGCTGCCAGCCGTGGCGGTACCGGGGCCAACGAGCCCGCTCCAGGCGCTGATCGATGACCCGTGCCCGAGCGATGGGGTCGTCCGGGAGATCACCCTCGAGGTAGGCGAGCCAGGCCGCATCGCACCGTCGATCGGCGTGGAGCACCACCGACCGATCCCAGAACCCGACCAGCTCGGGGCGGTGGAGGAAGAGGCCGTCGAACACCAGGACGGCCTCCGGTGGCACCGAGACCACGCGGCGATCGGCCCGGTCGGCAGGTTCGTCGAACGCGCTGATGAGCACCTCGTCGGCTCCCTTCTGGAACGGCGCGAGCAGCTCGGAAGCGACCACGGCCAGCTGGTGGGAGTCCTCGTAGTACCCGTCGGGCGATGCGGGTCCCTGACGCATGCGCTCGTGGCGCGGGCGGTGGAAGCTGTCGATGGTGGACCGCACGACGGTCGCCCCACGCTCCTCCAAGAGGGCGGCGAGCTCGTCTCCGAAGGTCGACTTCCCGGAGCCCGATCGGCCGTCGATGCCGACCAGCACCCGCGGCCCTCCCACGGGCTCCACCTCCTCCGCGATCGACCGCAGCAGCTGGTCCCGACCTTCGCTGCGGATCGGCTCGGGGGTCCCGGCCAGTCCCGCCGGCATGCGGGGTAGTCTGGCGCAGCCCGCACCCACAAGGGCGATCAGGCAGCGGCAGCGCCGTGGAGCGGGAGCGGCTACTCGTACATCTGGAAGCGAGGGGGGCGGCCGGCGAGGCGGTCGTCGTTCTGGTTGCCGACGAGGCGGTCCCAGAGGTCGCCCTCGTGGGTGGTCACGTAGAACCGGCCGGCCTTCACCTGGCTGAGGGCGTGGCGGGCGCCGACCAGCGGGTCGAGGCCGCCGTCGCCCAGGATCTGGCTGATGCTGTCGCCGGCCAGGTGGGACGACTCGGTGTCGGTGGCGTCGCCCAGGTCCTTCGGGCGGTTGCGATCGCCGTGGTCGATGTTGGTGGCGACCATGCCGGGGCAGATCACCGAGGTGCCGACGTGGGTGGCGCCGGCCAGGCCGAGGTCGTGCTGGAGGCTCTCCATCAGCCCGACGGCGGCGAACTTCGACGTGCAGTACACCGCCGAGGCCGCGGACGCGACGATGCCGGCGATCGAGGCGGTGCCGATGACGTGGCTGGGCCGGCCGGCGTCGATGAGCCGGGGCACGAACGAGCGGATGCCGTGGACCAGACCCCGCAGGTTGACGCCCATCACCCAGTCCCAATCGTCGAAGCTGGATTCGTCGATGGTCTGG
>CALANQ010000127.1 GCA_937926025.1 uncultured Acidimicrobiales bacterium | reverse complement strand
GGGCATCTACGCCAGCGAGATCGCGCTGTTCGGCGACGGCTCCGACGACCTCGCCACGGCCGACGGCGCCCGCCGGTGCGAGTACGCCGCCTCCGTCGCCACGCTGTCGTCCGAGGCCGCGGACGCCGTGCGCGACCAGTGGACCGAAGGCGGTGCGGCGAAGCAGTTCGTGGCCGGCCTCGACGGCGGCCCGCAGTCGTCGGTGGACGAGATCGTGAACGAGGTCTCCAACCGGCTGGACGAGATCGACACCATGGGCCTGCGCGACATGACCGAGGCGACGTCGGTCGACGACCTCGACCCGGACCGCATCGGCGGCCCGGCAGACCAGCGGCTGGCAGACCGCAAGGCCCTCCTGGCCGGCATCTCGGCGGCCATCGGCGACGGCGACTCGGGCATCTCGGCGCTGGACGGGGCGAAGGACGCCGGGCTGCGCGACCGCCTGGTGGCCGCCGACGAGAAGGCGACCACGGCGATGGACGCCCTGCCGGACTCCGTGGCCGACGCCCTCGACGAGCCGGAGGACGTGCAGGCCGCCTCCGATGCCGTGTCCGAGCTGAAGGTCCTGGTGTCCACCGAGGTGGCCAGCCAGCTCGGCGTCACCATCAACTTCAGCGACTCCGACGGCGACTCCTGACCCGCCGGGTCCCGGGGATCAGCCGAAGCCGGCCTGATCCATCAGCTTCACGGCCTCCGGGTTGAGCTCGCCGATCTGCTTGGCGTCCAGCGGCTGGCGCTTGAAGTCCACGCCGAAGTTCTCGGTGAGGAAGGCCACCGGCGTGGCTTCGGTGCTGGCCGGGAACTCGAAGTTGCTGTCCACCAGCACGCTCTGGCCCTTGGTGCCGAGCCACTCCAGGAAGTCCTGGGCCAGCTCCGGGTTCTTGGCGTACTTGGTGATGCCGCCGCCGGAGATGTTGACGTGGGTGCCGGTGGTGTCCTGGTTGGCCCAGGTGAGCCCGACGGGCAGGTCCGGGTCGTCCTGGAGCTCCCGGGCCAGGTAGTAGTGGTTGGCGATGCCGACGTCGCACGCACCGGCGCCCATGGCCTGGATGAGCTCCACGTCGTTGGCGTAGATCTCGGCGTTGCGGGTCCACCCCTTCAGGACCTCGAGGGTCTTCTCCTCGCCGTCCTGGGCGATCATGCTGGCCACCAGCGACTGCTGGTAGTCGTTGGTGGAGTTCCGCAGGCACACCCGGCCCTTCCACTCGGGGTCGGCCAGGTCCTCGTAGTCCTTCGGCACCTCGTCCTCGGACAGGGCGTCGGTGTTGTAGATGATGGTCCGGGCCCGCAGGGCCAGGCCGTACCAGAGGTCGTCGGGATCGCGGTACTGGGCCGGGATGACCTCCTTGAGCTTCGGCGAGTCCATCGGCTGGAACAGGCCGTCCTTCGCCGCGTTGGCCAGGTTGCCGGCGTCGACGGTGATGTAGACGTCGGCCTCGGTGTCCTCGCCCTCGGCGGCGATGCGCTCGCGGAGCTCGGCGTCATTGCCGGTGAGGAACTCGACCTTGACGCCCGTCTCCTCCTCGTACTGCTTGAACGCCTTCTCCACGTCGTAGTGGCGGCCCGAGTAGACGTGCAGCACCTTGCTGTCGGACGACCCGGCGCTGTCGCTGTCTGATTCGGCACAGCTGGTGAGCACCAGGGCGAGGGCGAGCAGGGTGACGGCGGCGAGGCGCGAGGGGCGGGACACGGGGATCCTCTCAGGGGGTGGGCGCTCCGAGGTTATCCATGCCTTACATCGTGTCGACAGTCAGCCTTCAGCATCGACCAGCGGGGCGGCGGTGGTGTCGAGCCGAGCGCGCACGACCGTGCCGATCTCCAGCGCCTCGTTGCGCGGCCGGGTGGACCGCACGGTGGCGCCCGAGGGGAGCCGGACGCCGTAGGTCCACGTGGGGCCCTGGTAGGTGGCGTCGGTGATCTCGCTGCCGCCGGCCGGGTCCGGCACGCCCTCCACGTCGGCCGGCGGGATCACCGCCTCGACCGTCCGGCCGCCGGCGGCGCCGTCGACGGGGCCCAGCTCGGTGCGGAGCCCGGTCCCGTCGTCGGTGACCGGGAGGAAGCTGGCATCGCCCATGAACGAGGCGACGAACCGGTTGGCGGGGCGGTCGTAGATGTCGGGCCCCGACCCGAGCTGCTCCAGCCGCCCGGCCCTCATCACCGCCACGCGGTCGCCCAGGGCCATGGCCTCGGCCTGGTCGTGGGACACGAACACCGCCGGGGTCCGGGTGCGCCGCAGCAGGGTCACCAGCTGGGTGCGCACCTGCTCCCGCAGGTTGGGGTCGAGCGCGGCGAACGGCTCGTCCAGCAGCAGGAGGCGCGGGTGCGGCGCCACGGCCCGGGCCACCGAGGCCCGCTGGCGCTCGCCCCCGGACACCTCGTGCGGGTACCGGCCGGCCAGGTGGTCGATCTCCACCATCTCGAGCAGCTCGGTGACGATGGCCCGGCGCTCCGCCGTGGGCTTCTTGCGCACGCCGAACGCCACGTTGTCGCCGATGGTGAGGTGCGGGAACAGCGAGTGGTCCTGGAACACCATGCCCACGGGGCGGTGCTCCGGCGGCGTGGACGACCGGCCGTCGTCCACCACCAGATCGCCGACGGCGATCTCGCCCTGCTCCAGCGCCACCAGGCCGGCGATGGACCGCAGCAGGGTCGACTTGCCGCACCCGCTCGGTCCCACCAGCACCAGCAGCTCGCCGGCGTGCAGCTCCAGGTCGATGCCGTCGACGGCCCGCACCGAGCCGTAGGTTCGCACGGCGCCCCGCACGCGCAGGGGAGCAGCGGCGTCGGCAGGATCGATCGGTGCGGTCACGAGGCGGAGGCCTTCCGGTCCAGGCCCCGGGAGAGCAGGGCCACGGGGATGAGGGCGACGGCGATGATGGTCAGCGCCGGCAGCGCCGCCTGCTCGAACCGAGACTCCGACGCCAGGTTGTAGGTCCACACCGGCAGCGTGTCGAAGCCGATGGGCCGCAGGAGCAGGGCGATGGGCAGCTCCTTCAGGGCATCGACGCCGACGAGGATGGCCGCCGTGAGCATGCTGCCCTTGGACAGCGGCAGGTGGATCCGGGCCAGCACGGTGCCCGGGCGCGAGCCCAGGGACCGCGCCGACGAGGTGAGGTCGACAGGCACCTGGTCCAGGCCGGACTCCACGCTGGTGACCGACGGGGCCAGGAACCGCACGCCGTAGGCGTAGACCAGCGCCAGGAACGACCCGGTGGCCACGGTCCCCGGCAGGCCCCGGTGGAAGAGGCCGAGGAAGCGGTCCAGGCCCACCAGGGTGAGGATCACGCCCATGGCCACCACCACGCCCGGCACCGCGTACCCGATGGTGGCCAGGCGCTTGGCGGCGGCGACGATGCGGCTCGGGGCGAAGCGGAGGCCGTTGGTGGCCAGCACGCTGACCACCAGGCAGATGCCGACCGTGCAGAGGGTGAGGGTGGCGCTGTGGCGCAGGTAGGTGGGGAACTCGTCGGTGAGGGGAGTGCCCCGCTCGCCGGTCTGCTCGGCGTACGCCCACGCCACCAGCTGGGCGGTGGGGGCGGCGAACGCGAGCAGCACCACCAGCGACGACCCCACGGTGGCCGCCGCGGCCTTGGGGCCGCGGAGCCGGCGCCGGGTGAAGCCGGCCCCGTGCCCGCCGGACTCGGCGAAGCGGGCGCGGCCCCGGAAGACCCGCTCCAGCATGATGGCGATCACCGCGAAGGCCAGCACCAGGCAGGCGATCTCCGCCGCGGCGTCGCGGTCGTAGGTGCCCCGCCAGATGCGGAACACGCCCACCGTGACCGTGTCGACCTGGAAGTACTGCACGGTGGCGAAGTCCGTGAGGGTCTCCATGGCCACGATGGCGGCGCCGGCGGCCAGGGCCGGGCGCAGCATCGGCACCACCACCTTGCGGAACGCCTCGCCGGTGGACGCACCGAGCGACCGGGCCACGGAGAACGAGTCCCCGGCCTGGTCCCGCAGCGCCGCCCGGGCCATGAGGTACACGTACGGGTAGAGGGTCAGCGAGAAGACCAGGATCGCCATCGGCAGCGAGCGCACGTCGGGGAACCAGGCGTCGCGGCCGAAGGTGTCGCGCCACCACGACTGGATGGGCCCGGCCACGCCGAACGTGGAGCTCACCACGAAGCCGAGGATGTAGGCGGGGAGGGCCAGCGGCAGCACGAACGCCCACGTGAAGAGGCCGCGCCCCGGGAAGTCGTGCGCGCCCACGAGCCAGGCGAGGCCCACCCCCAGCACCACCGCGACCGTGCACACGCCGACCACCAGCACGAGCGAGGTCCAGATCTCCCCGGGCAGCCGGGTGTCCCACTGCTCGCGCCAGACGTCGGTGCTGGGCTGGAGGATCCCGCCGACGACGGCCGCCACCGGGACCACGGTGACCACCGCGGCGATGACGGCGAACGACCCCCACCCGATGCGCGAGAGGCGCGCAGTGCGGGCGTGGGCGGTCACGGGGGCAGGTTAGGCGCACCTACCAGCGAGCCACGCATTGCCGGGCGGCCCGTGGCAGGTGCGCCGAGGCATCAGATCTGGCGGTCGATGCCTTCCCAGTACGGGTCCCGCAGCTTGCGCTTGATGAGCTTGCCGTTGGGCTCGCGGGGGAGGGCCTCGACGTAGTCGATGGACCGGGGCAGCTTGAACTTGCCCATGCGGGTTCCGGCCCACTCGATGATCTCGGCGCTCAGCTCGTCGCCGGCCTCGAAGCCGTCGTGGAGCTCCACGACGGCCTTGATCTCCTCGCCCCAGTCGGCGTTCGGGATGCCGAACACGGCGACGTCCTGGACGGCCGGGTGGTTGATGAGCTCGCCCTCGATCTCGGCCGGGTAGATGTTGGCGCCGCCCGAGATGATCATGTCGGCCTTGCGGTCCCGCAGGAACAGGTAGCCGTCCTCGTCGAGCTCGCCCAGGTCGCCGACGGTGAAGAAGTTCTCGATGCGGTTGGCCTTGGTCTTGGCCTCGTCGCCCTTGTACTCGAAGTCGGCCATGAGCTGCATGTAGACGGTGCCGATCTGGCCGGCGCCCAGCTGGTTGCCGGCGTCGTCGTAGATGCGGATCTCGCTGCCCGGCCAGGGGAGGCCCACCGAGCCCGGCTTCTCCATCCACTCCTTGGCGCTGATCACCGTGCCGCCGCCCTCGGTGGCCGCGTAGTACTCCTGGATGGTGTCGCCCCACCACTCGATCATGGTGCGCTTGACCTCCTGGGGGCAGGGGGCGGCGCCGTGGATCATGTTGCGCAGGGAGCTGACGTCGTAGCCGGCCCGGACGTCCTCGGGGAGGTCCAGCAGGCGGACGAACTGGGTGGGGACCATATGGCTGTAGGTCACCTGGTAGGTCTGGATCAGCCGCAGGGTCTCCTCGGCGGTCCACTTGTCCATCAGGACCACGGTGTGGCCGAGGTGCATGGCGTTGCCCGTCCACATCAGCACGGCCGTGTGGTAGAGCGGCGAGACCGTGAGGTGCACGTGGCCGTCGTGCGGGGCGATGCCGAAGAGGTTCGGCAGGTAGGCGAGCAGCTCGCCCATGTCGGACGGGTCGATCTCGAACAGGCCGCGCTTGACGCCCTTGGGGCGGCCGGTGGTGCCCGACGTGTAGTGCATGGCGGCACCGGTGCTGCGGTTCTCGGGCGCGGTGTCGGGCTGGCCGTCGGTGAGCTCCGCGAGGGGGCGGAAGCCGTCGACGGTGCCGACGGCGAAGCTGGCCTCGGCCGGGAAGCCGGCCTCGGTGGCGGCGTTGCGGGCCACCTCGGCGAAGCGCTCCGACGCCACGAACACCTTGGCGTCGCTGTCCTGGAGGATGTACGCCACCTCCGGGCCGACCAGGTGCCAGTTGATCGGCGTGAAGTACAGCCCGACCTCCAGCGCACCCAGGTAGAGCTCGATGAGCTCCACCGAGTTCGGCATCAGGACGGCCACCGTGTCGCCGCCCTGCAGGCCGAGGGCCCGGAAGCCGTTGGCCGCACGGTGGCTGGCCGCGAGCAGCTCACCCGCGGTGCGCTCCGTCCCGTCGGGACCCACCAGCGCGAGGTGCGCGGGGTCGGCTTCGGCAATTCTCCAGAATCCAAGGTCACCCATGGCGGGGGACTGTAGGAGAAAACGAGAACGCGTTCTAGTTTGGCGCCGTCACTCCTCGATGGCGCAGCTCGTGCTGGTGCGGGACGTGCCCTCGGCATCGACCCAGGGCCGCCGGATGAGGTCGCGCTGGCCGTCGAGGCACTCCTGGAGCTGGTCCTCGATGCGGCTCACGTCAGGCGGCGGGATCCCGTCGGGGACCGCGAGCCGCCACGGGAAGCTGGTGTCCCAGATCACCAGCGACACCGTCCGGCCGTCGGCGTCGACGCCCCGGCTCATCGGGAAGCCGCCGTCGCCGTACCCGTTGGCGAACACGACCAGGTCGTCGGGCGCCCCCTCCGACGGTCCCAGGGCCACCACATCGGTGGTCTCCAGGGCGTCGAGCACCGCCTCGCCGTCCACTGCGGGGAAGCGATCGTGGCCGTCCTCGCTCATGACCGCGCCCAGGCCGCCGTCGGTGCCGTACGCCAGCTCGAACGAACGCCAGCGCACGACCTCCGCCCCGGGCGCGTCCAGGCGCAGGCCCTGGATCCGGTCCATCGGATCGTCCTCGCCGTCGCCCACGCGGATCTCCTGCACGGTGATGCGATCGGCACCCTCGAAGGTGACGGATGGGTCCCCGTCCTCGGTGTCGATGCCGACCATCTCGCCCGCGCTGGTGCGGATCCGACCGCCGGGCGCGCGCAGCTCGGTCACCGGGACCAGCCGGACGGCGGTCGACGTGGTGCCGAGGCCGGTGGCGTCGTACGGGCGGCCGGCCTCGTCGACGGTGGCGTCGATCAGGTCCGGGTCCACCGGGTCGCCGGTGGCCTCGATGCGCTCCTCGCTCGGGGCGGGCGGGTCCGCCCGGCTGCCGTCCCTTGATCCGGACGGGAACAGCCCGCAGCCGGCCAGCCC